>JBKJHR010000055.1:0-7403 GCA_046598695.1 Kapaibacterium sp. (SeqCode) | reverse complement strand
GCCCGAATGGGCAAAATACTATTTTTTCCATTGTAACTTTACTGGTGGAGACACACTAATAGCTTATGGAGTATATACTAATCGAGGTCTTATTATTCGCTCAACAAACGCCGGACAAAGTTGGGAGATACCCTTTGTATCTACAAATCCAAATGATATAAGTGAAATAAATAAGATATCGTCACTTGACCGAGATACTGTTTTTGCTGCGGCAGAATCAAATCAAAGAAAAATTTTATTTAGTGGAGATAAAGGGAAGTCATGGCGTGTGGACTCACTATTACTTGATTCAGAATACCCTGCCAACACCTGTCAGGGGATAGGGTGGAGTATATCAGGATCAGTAATTGCTATATTTTCTACGAGTTTTGGAATCCCTGTCGAGAGTATATTAGCAGTTGGGTCAAAAACCCGTCTACAAGTAGAATCAGCACCGAATGTAGTTTTCAAATCAAATGTGTACCCTAATCCAGCATCGAAAGAGCTTAATGTAGATGCCTTCGGTGAAGGGCGTAATGTGCAAATGGTTGATATACTTGGCAGAATGGTGTTGAGACAGACATCAGTTGCAAATGGGTTCGCTAAGTTTGATGTATCTGAGATACCCCGAGGCATTTATGGAGTTTTCCTTGAATCGAATGGGAGGTTGTTGCCAATCGGTAAGGCGGCGATCGTAGGTACTAAGTAATTAAATTCCCCAAAGGGACACTTTCCCTTTTCATACAGTCTAAACTACACTCCGCCACAACTTGTTTGATGTGGTGATGATACAAATACCGCCGAAACGCGTCTCTATAGTTACCTTAGGTTGTGAAAAGAACACCGTTGACTCCGAAGTCCTGATGGGGGGCTTGCGGCGTTCGGGTGTGGAATTGGTGAATGACCCTGCGCTGTCGAATATCATCATCCTCAATACGTGCGGATTTATCGAAAGTGCCAAACAGGAATCCATCAATTCTATTTTGGAAGCAGTGGATATGAAAAACAATGGCTCGGTCAGCCATGTGTATGTAGCGGGCTGTCTCTCGGAGCGGTATCGGTCCGAACTCGAAGCGGAGATCCCTGATGTGGACGGATATTTCGGTACGGAAGATTTCGTCAAGATCATTAATACCGTTGTTCCCGAATCGCATCTTGATGATTCACCGAATCTACGCTACGAACTCCTCGGCGATAGAGTGCAGACTACACCAAAGTATTTCTCTTATATAAAAATATCTGAGGGTTGCGATAACCCATGCTCATTTTGCGCCATCCCGATCATGCGCGGCGGACATCGTTCGAAATCGCCGGAAGAGATATGCTTCGAGGCAATGATGCTTGCCAATAACGGCGTGAAAGAGATCGTCCTTATTGCACAAGACCTTACCTATTACGGACTCGACACCGAAGGCAAGCGAACACTTGCTGACTTGCTCAAGAAACTCGTGAAGGTAAACGGCATCGAATGGATACGTTTGATGTATGCCTATCCCGCAAAATTTCCGCTTGATATTTTGGATGTGATCGCTGGGGAAGAGAAGATCGTCAAGTATCTCGACATTCCTGTGCAACACGCTTCAACGGAAGTTTTGAAGTCAATGCGCAGAGGCATTACACGCAAAGCGACGGAAGACTTGATCGAAACGATTCGTCAGAAGATCCCAGGCATAGCACTTCGCACAACGCTTATCACGGGTTACCCAGCCGAGGGCGAAAAAGAATTTACTGAGTTGGAAGAATTCGTCGAGATGATGAAGTTTGATAGGCTTGGTGTATTTACCTATTCTGTTGAAGATGGCACGACAGCCGTTCCGCTCGAAGACCCTATCTCTGACACCGAGAAACGCCGCCGCCAAGCACGGCTCATGGATGTACAACGCGAGATCTCCTACGAGAAGAACGAAGCGAAGATCGGCAAAACACTGAAGACGCTCGTCGAAGAAGAATATGACGGCTTCTATCACGGCAGAACCTACGCCGATGCGCCGGAAGTTGATGCTGAAATTCGTTTTACGACAGATCAAACACTTGAGATAGGCTCCTTCGTAGATGTATTGGTGACAGAAGCAGAAGATTTTGATGTTGTCGGCGTGATGCAATGAGAAATGCGCTGATTCTTTTCATCCTTTTTTTTTCGAGTGCGGCATTTTGCCAAGAGGCTTCTATTACCCCGTCATTTTCCTTCGAGACTCTCTCCTTCCAGACACAACCCTTTTCAAAAGATAGCTGTCGTGTTGATGTGTATGTTGCTGTTCCGTATTCGATCCTGACGTTTTTGAATGCTGTCGAAAACTATGTTGCCGATTATTCGGTGGATATATTGATCACGCCTAAAAATGAGGATAAGGGTGGCTCTTCAAAGGTAGAATCATTTTCTATCGCTCTCCCATCTGGTGAGTGGGAGAAATTGCATGAGCTTGACCTGACTCGCGCCGATGCTTCTCAGTTTTCTTTTGCTCTCAAACAAGGGGGACACTTCGATGTGCGCATTCTTATTATTGATCTCACAACCAAAAAGCAACGTTCTCTTTCAAGTGAGATAGCAACTCCGACATTCACTCCGCTCTCACCATCGATCAGCACACCTCTTCTATATCGCTCAAAATTTGGCTCACGCATTACACCGCATATCGGAGCAGAAGCATCAACGCTTGATCCGAATCAAGCGGGTTTTTTTGTAGAATTATACAATACAGCGCAAAGTGTGCCCTTGTGGTTTATGCAGAGATTAAGGACGGCTGAAGGTGATGGAGAAGAGATAGCTCGGAACGTTAAAGTGCTTGTTTCTTCTGGCGAGAAGCGAATGCCCGTCTTTATTCCCTTTCTCGATGATGACCTTTGGACAGGGAAATATATTTTAGAGACGTATCTCTTTTCTGATCCACGAGATACTGCATCTAAAGATACTGCAAAATTAATGAAGGATGCACTTTCATTCCATTCACGTCCCATTACGATCTCCGAACAGCGTGGCATTCCACTCGCAGGAGTTGATATAGATGATGCAGTGCAGCAATTAACCTATATTGCCATTGGATCTGCATACGATTCCTTGATGCGCGCAGATACGAAGGCGGAGAAGCGCAGAGCGATCACGGAATTTTGGGCACATCAGAATCCATATCCGAGTGATCCATATAATAGACCGATGCAGATATTCTATCGTCGCCTCACGTATGTAAATCAAAACTTTAAAGGTTCACTACCTGGGTGGCGCACTGATAGAGGTAGAGTGTATTTACAGCTTGGCGAGCCAACGAATATGGAAAAGCATCCGTATGAGGTGAACCAACGTCCGTATGAAATTTGGGATTATTATGATCTGAATTCAAAGTTCTATTTTGTAGATCAGTATTTGATCGGGGACTATCGCTTGGCGACATTACCGCCGGCGAATGGCATATTTAATTGGCAACGCGAACGATAATGCACGAAAAATTTTCCATAGTATCATTACCAATCCAAGGTCTCACGGCGACAGAGATCGGAAACATTGTGGCTCGTGCTGTGCGGACGGCAGAGCGCAAGGCGAAAGTATTACAGTATCCGCTTGTTGATGGCGGCGAAGGGACGATCGAACATTTGGTGACGGCAACACTTGGCTCGTTCTTAGAAGTGGAAGCGACGGGAGCAGGTGGGGAGCAAGTGATCGTGCCGCTTGGCTTTGCAGGTGAGAATGGCAATATCGGAGTGATCGAAATGGGTACGATCTCCCGCGCAAAAGAAATTGTAAGCACAGAATCAAAAAGTGTAAAAGGAAAGTCGAGATCTATCCAGTTTACTGGGACGACCTACGGCATTGGCGAACTCATCCGCGATGCACTTGATGAGAGTGCGCATTCTATCATTCTTGGTTGGGATGAGCCCATTGCCCGCGATGCAGGATTTGGAATGGCGCAAGCCCTCGGTGTGAAATTCTTTGATGAAAAGGGAAATGAACTTGATTTCCGAAGCGAGACACCGCTTCATCTTGTAAAAAAAATTGACCTATCAAGCCGACCATTTGAAATGCTCTCGGCACGGTATTATGTTGCGCGTTCTGCATCTGTACTCTCAGCGAAGAATAGGTCGCAAGTATCCGTTGATGATACGATCTTTGAAGCCGAGCTTGAACGAATTACCGCAATCTTGAAGAGTGACTGTGGAGTTACGATCAATATCGCTGAACTTGTAAAAGGCGGGAGTTATATTGACTTCGGACTTGCTGCATTCTTGAATGCGGAGATACGCGACGGAGCTTCGCTCGTTCTCGAAGGAAGTGGTCTTACAGCAAGCCTTGCAAGAGATGGTGGTATATTACTTGTAGTTGCAGAACATCTAGATGACGTTGCCAGTGATAAAGCGTCGTTAGCGATGAAGGATGTTTTACGAATTGCTCAGGAAACCTCTGTCAATCTTGTCATTATTACACAAGAGACAGCAAAGCCTGTGGCGGTAACGAAATATAAAAATAAATATCCCAACATTGCACATTATTATTCACTTGCTGCTGTCGAGCTATTTGCGGCACCGATCGCACCTGATGCCGCACCCGCAGAAAAACGTAGACAAATATCTGCTCGTCTGGAAAAACTGTTGCCGAAAGTTATTCATGAAATGACTGAATCAGAAATAACAAAGATCGTCGCAACAGAATGAAGACGATAGTAGTATTCTTCGCTTTATATACTGTCCCGATTTTTCTGTTTGCTCAAAATGAGGAGACTGTTTCTTCCGATGATCACACTCTTCTTTCAGTATTCAACTATCTTTTCCTTCCACGGGGAATTGTTGAAGGATATAGACTTCGTGACGACATTCTTTCAAATGAGTTTATTGCCTTGCCAAAAGGAAATATGCAGCGAGACCGTGAAAGATTTGATCTGATCTACGAAGATGCATACTTCCTATGCAAAGGAGACCTTAAAGAATCTTTATTGGCGACACTTATTGGAGTATTCGAGCATAAAACTATTCCTATCAAATTCTTCGGGGCGGTCATCAATCTTCCGCTTTCTCTCGAATCTTCAGCACGATTTGACGAGCGTATCAGCAGATTACCTGAATATATTTATTCTGATAGGGTAAAAGATCGAGATAAACTTCAGCACTTTTTCATTTCTGCCTATCTAAAAAAAGTCTTCGGTTCAGGTTGGCTTGTCCGTGGGCTTGGAGAGCTCGTTGAAATTGGCGAAGACTTGTTTATAATTGGCGGAGCAAATGACCGCCGAGATGTTGTTGCAAATAATGACGGAATTCGCTTCGCGATCACTGCATCAACGGATTCTGTCGCTTCCCCAAGTCATATTCTATCACCAAATCATTGATGATACATAGAATCATTAGATTGAAAGATAACAGCAAAAACCGAGTGGCTTTTGTCGCCTCATTTGCAGTAGTCGCTCTCTTGCTTGCTGGCTGTAAAGAAGTCGGCTTTAGACGGCTTGATGATGCAAGTGATAAAGCATCTGTGCAGTCAGCCGAAGAAGCAATGCACTCCATCGAGCTTGCATTGGAAAATTACCATGATAAAACGGGTACATACCCGAAGGGAAGTGAATCATTGCTTTTCGATACGATAAAAAATTACTTTATTGTCCCGATTGATCCTGCGCACTTGTATCGCAACGAAAAAGATCAGGCAAATTATGTTGCGATCGGTAGTAAGCGAAATAAGATCGTCTATCGGAACCCACCGACAGTTGGTGCGGGTGCCTATTCACTTTACTGGGTCGGTATTAATGGTGTTGATGAAGAAGGGAGAGGCGATGATCTCTTTCCAACAAGATCCACCAATACGAAACAGATCATCCGCCGAATCACAAAAAGCTTTAAAGGCAAAGGAAGCTCTATAGAGTTCGTGTTGAAGCTTTCCGGTCTTGATGCCACCAAAGATAATGCTGTCTTTACGATCAAAGATGGCTCAACAATCTTGATGAAAGATGATTGGCAAGTGAGAAGTTATTTGAATAAACGTGATGATCTCACTGAATCAGAGAAGCAGCGCATCATCGCTGATGAAGTAGATCGTTTCTTTCGCGCATCTCGATTTGTGAAAATGGACTCGGTAAATTCACGCCCTGATATTAAACGTGTATTAATCTCTCAGGCAAACACAGCACTTAACGATCTGAAGGGAAGTGATGCAGAAGTTTTTACATACTATGCTGGCAATAATAGAACAGTGATCCTATTTTGGGATAGTAAACGAAAAAAACTTGTGACACTTTCAGACTAATGCGAATACTCAATACCGTTATTCTTGTGCTCTGTGTAGTAAGCTGCTCTGTATCATTTGCGCAAGTTGCTGACAGTGTCCCACCCGAGCCGAAACTTGGTTCGGTAGTTCGGACTGTCCGCGAGATGGATGTGACGGGAGATACGGTACAGGAAATATTGCAAGTCGAGACAACGAAAGCAAAAACGATCGGAAAAATAGATGTTCGCTTCGGAATTTACAAAGAGAAGAAGCTTATCTATTCCCACACTTGGAAAGCAAATCAATACTTTGACCCAAAGGATAAACTTCCCGATTCAGTAAAGTGGCGCAGACTCCGCAGGCAGATCACGTACTTCTTTTCTAATCAAAATTTCAGTTCGAGTGTGGACGAAGACCTCACCTCACTTCTCGAACGTCTCAAACCTGGTGATATTAAGCTTGGCACCTCCGAAGCCCAAGAACTTGCTGCAACGCCTCACAAGATCATTGCCATCTATGCTGGACGCGATGACCTTTATGGGCTTACGTATATCGAATCCAAGAAGAAGTTCTTGAAGGTATGGCGTAATTAGTTTATTTCACATGGACAAACGACAATACCCTTGTCATATCTAATGTATTGATGCGAATGTAGTAAATACCTTGAGGTAGATCACCAAGTGGTAGCGAAAGTGGTTCATTCTTCTCGAGCATCCCTTTTTGCTGAAGGAGTATTTCGCCAAGAGTGTTTGTGATAGCAATATCCACACTCCCAACATTCTCCGATGATATAAGCGTGACTGTCTCAGCGGCAGGGTTCGGCTTCAACAGAAAATCTGGAAACTTTCCATAACGGAGGAAGTAGGCGATGGCATTTCTTCCACAACTTGGATAGGAGCCGATCAAACCTTCGGCTGAATCATTGGAAGTAATTCCTACATTACATTCTTTTATTGCTTCGTATTGTAATGAGTCAAATCTAACTTTGAGACATGTCGGCTCGTACGGATAAAAAAGAAATTTGGAATAACCTATGATGGTGTCCGCAATTGGAGGGAGATCGCTTTGGTCAAAATGAATTTTTGCTCTCCCTTTCCATTGACTGGCGGGAATATCGACGATCTTGTTGGACGTACTCACTGATTCGAGATAGACAAGTCCACCGGTTTCGTAATTTACCACCATCTCGAACGAAGGCGGTTGCGCCGTCCTTCGCAGAATAATGGGCATCCAGATCGTCGCA
>JBKJHR010000050.1:0-3635 GCA_046598695.1 Kapaibacterium sp. (SeqCode) | reverse complement strand
GGAGCTTCCCTTCAATTTCTTTTTGTCTCTCGAAGATCATTGCACGAACAGCACCGTGTTCGTCAGCAAGGGCTTCAGTCGGAGACAAAAAGAAATTGAGGGGAAGCTCCGAGGCTCTGGTGAATTTGTGGAAGTAACGGCGAAGACGGTTTGCGTTGCAGCCGGGACAAGCCCCAACACGATCTACGAACGCGAATTCCCCGGCACATTCCAGAAAGACAAATGGGATCAGTTCTTCCAACCATTCCATTTGAATGGTGAGTTCAAGCAGGAAGATCAAGGATTCTTCACAAGCTACAATAAAGACGGGAAGTATATCACCTTCTACGGCGATAACCATCCGCGATATGCTGGTAACGTTGTGAAGGCAATGGCAAGTGCGAAGGACGGATATTCTCATGTTGTCCATGCCGTCTTCGGAGATATGAAGGCGAAGCCCGCTCTTGCTCAATCTGATTGGTTGTCTTTCCGAAAGACTTTAGATGAGGATCTACTCGTGAAGGTGGTTCGTGTTGAGCGTTTGACGAAAACGATCGTCGATGTTATTGTCAAAGCACCAGCGGCAGCGCGACATTTTCATCCAGGACAGTTCTATCGTTTGCAGAATTTTGAACGCCGCGCAACCGTCATTGATGGTGTTCCTCTTACGATGGAAGGCTTGGCTTTGACTGGTGCATGGGTTGATAAGGAGCAAGGCCTCCTTTCGATGATCGTTCTTGAGATGGGGTCAAGTTCACGTCTCTGTGCCGCATTGAAGCCAGGTGAATCTGTCGTTGTGATGGGACCAACGGGCACACCAACAGAGATACCGGAGAATGAAACCGTAATGCTCGCAGGTGGTGGGCTTGGGAATGCTGTTCTCTTTAGCATTGCAAAAGCATTGAAGGAAAAGAACAACAAGGTTATATACTTTGCTGGATATAAATTTGGTGAAGATCTTTTCAAACGCGAAGAGATCGAGGCTGCGACAGACCAAGTCATTTGGTCAACAGATGCCGGAGCGGAGATCATCCCGAACCGTCCGCAAGATACGCATATCCGTGCGAACATTATACAAGCGATGTTGGCGTATCATAACCAGACGCTTGGTGTGGAGCGGATGTTCCCATTCTGCGAAGTTGATCGCATCATTGCCATCGGAAGCGACAGAATGATGGCAGCTGTCAAAGCCGCTCGAAGAGAAGGCGGGGCGATGCAGGGCTTGCTCAAGGAGGGACATGCTGCTATCGGCTCGATCAATAGCCCGATGCAGTGCATGATGAAAGAAGTGTGTGCGCAATGTTTGCAGAAGCACGTTGACCCTATCACGCAAGAAGAAACAGGGTTTGTATTCAGCTGCTTTAATCAAGACCAACATCTTGATATGGTAGATTTCACGAATTTGAATTCGCGCTTAAAAGTCAATTCACTTGAAGAAAAGCTCTCATTGGCATTCTTCGAGCATTTGCTAAAGAAACAGCCGATAGAGATGGTGTAAAAATGAGGTGATAGCATGATATGACACCACTTCCGCAGGGAAGGTGTTTTATCATCATACAAATATTTTTTTTCTATAAAAGAATTATGATCCGACGTTTTTGTCTGTATTGTCTATCTTTGATGTTGATCACAGGTGTGATCGGATGCAAGACGAGCAATTCTGGACCAACCGATGGCAAAGTAAGACGCTATCCCTACGAACGACTCCATATTCACTATGAAGTCTCCGGTGGTGCGCGTGGCATAGAAGACGCATATTCCAGTGAGTATGGAAAATATGAAGGACGGTATTCTGATCTCGAGATCCTTCGCATGATCGGGAATGAACGTCTTCGTACCGTTACGATCTCTCGTGGTGCTGATCTTTATACTGCCGAGATCGAGCATAATGATGGTACTCATGTTCTTATCCCTCAACTTGATAGCATGTATAAAGGGCTAACTCCGACAAAGTCTGTTGATGAGCTATCGGATGAATCACTTCGTGCAGGAAGGTTGTCAAAAGTGGGATCTGATGTTATCCTTGGGAGAATGTGCGATCGGTGGAGCACGCTGGACGAAAAACTGAATCTATGGATAAACAACGGGATGCTCATGCGTAAACGGACTCCTGATATGGAGGGCGGACATGTAGATATGATCGCAACGATGATCGATACGAATTGGACTGTTGACTCGTCCAAATTCATTGTTCCGGTTGGAATTCCGATCCGTGAAAAGAAAGCCGAATAATTTTTTACCTCATGAAGCCTACACAGATAAAGCGCGATAAAGAAGCGAATGCCCTTGTCTTTACATGGGATGATGGGCATGTATCCCATTTCCCGCTTTCTTTTTTGCGCGATGAATGTCCTTGCGCAGGGTGCAAAGGTGAGGTGATCTTGGGGAGGGTCTATAAGCCTCAACAGCTTGCGATCTATCAGGAAGGGATGTATGAGCTTGCCAAGCTCGAACAAGTTGGGCAATATGCCGTACAAGCATTCTGGAAAGATGGACACGATACGGGGATATATTCATGGGAGTGGCTCAGGATGCTCGAAGCGGAGCTGAATGAAAAGGCAGCTAAGCCCTAAGAAAGCTTATCATTACTGTTATAATGAAGGGATATAGAAGATATCCCAATTATACGAACACGAAACCAGAACGTCTTCTCATGAGTTTTCCACCGATCGATTTTTTACATATAACATAATCACTTTATTTATGCGTTATTTATTACTACTGGTTCTAACCCTCGTTGCTTTCTCTGCCCAGGCACAGGATGTTCCTGCCTATTCAGGCGCAGAGCTTGCGAAGTATTGCTCGGCTCCGAATACACTTATGGTCATTGAGACGAAATTCGGAACGATGAAGATCCAGCTTTTTGATAAGCTCGCCCCGAAGCACGTCGCGCAGATCACACAACTTGCAAAAGATGGCAAGTATGATGGTTGCACGTTCCACCGCGTTCTCCGTGGATTCATGATACAGGGAGGTGACCCCAACTCGAAAGATAATAATCCTTCAAATGATGGAACCGGCGGTATGGGGAATCCCTTGCAAGCTGAATTCAGCACGGTTTCGCATAAGCGCGGCGTTATGTCTATGGCGCGCACGAACGATCCGAACTCGGCAACGAGCCAGTTCTTCATGTGTCATGGCAACGCAACAATGCTTGATAATCAATATACGGTATGGGGTCAGCTCGTAACGGGGTATGATGTTCTCGATAAGATTGTTGATCTTGACAAAGATCCTAAATATCCCAAAAGTGGTGAAGGTTCAATCAATCCCGGTAAAGATGCGGAGATGAAAAAAGTGTATATCGAGGAAAAATCCTCGAAAGCCGCAAAAGCTTTGAAAAAGAAAGCAAAGAAAGCGAAGAAGAAATAATTTTATCTCACGTTAGACATCACTACTATGCGTTATTTACTTTTACTCGCATCATTACTTTTTATCAACATCGGGTGTAATAGCTCAAAAAACATGACAAATCAAGGACCGATTTCGGGCGTGACGCTCGATAAATATTGCTCTCAGCCCAAGAGATTGCTTGTCTTGGAGACCAAGCAGGGCACAATGAAGATCCAGCTTTTCGATAAGATCGCACCGAATCACGTTGCGCAGATCACGAAGCTCGCCGAAGAAGGAAAGTATAATGGATGCACGTTCCATCG
>JBKJHR010000192.1:0-22187 GCA_046598695.1 Kapaibacterium sp. (SeqCode) | reverse complement strand
AGGTCGCCTTGCGTAAGGAGTTTGCGTTCGCCGCTGACAATATCTGTTGCAAGTGCAACGAACGGTGTGCGGAAATCAGTAATAAAATCCTCGACGGTACCGCGAGGTGCTTTGAGTGCGTATGAGTTCAACAGCATCGTCAGCCGCTGACCACTTGAAATTGCTGTTGGCAATACAGGATGAAAAAAACCATTGAAGCGAAGCGATAGTATTGAATTCACTCCATCTTTTTTCTCCAATGATCGCTCTTTGCGTTTGGAGTCATCCCCTATATCAAAAATATCCGACCAATTTGTTTTGAGCGCAAAGCGTTGAAGTTCTTTCGGTGAGTACCCTGCGCAATAGAGTCCGCCAATGATCGCACCGATACTCGTGCCGACGATCAGATCGGGCGCAATACCTGCCGAGTCAAGAATTTCCAACACACCAATATGTGCAAAGCCTCTTGCCCCACCGCCGGAGAGTACTAAAGCAAGTCGTGGCTCGCGCCCTAATTTTTGACGCAACGAAACGCTTCCGCCTGCTTGAGCGTAGAGGTTACTCAAACTCGCAATACAAATGAGAACAAAGACGAAACGGACAATGCGCATTGCGAGAGAAAACACGCTAACATCCGACCAAATTACAACGAAATCTCGTATGCCCGAACCAAGTCTCGTCCAAGTCCATATTGCTCGCCGCATAGGTGATGCGTGGGAATATCTCGCCGTTAAGCGTGCACAGGATCGGGTCACCTATCCCGGAATTTGGTCTGTTGTAACAGGCAGAATAGAGCAAGGAGAACTCGCAACAGAAACGGCTTTGCGTGAACTCTATGAAGAAACAGCGTTGCGACCAACTGAAATGTACTGTCTTCCCATTCTCATAGAATTTTTTAGCGTCAGACAAAATCTAACGGTACACGTACCAGTCTTCGGAATGATCGTTGCCGCCGATGCGGACGTCATCATCAATGATGAACACTCAGATTTCAGATGGCTTCCCTATGATGACATAATAGATATTCTTCCTTTGCCGGGATTAGTACAAGGCACAACGATACTCAGAGAGTATATACTTGACAATGAAGAGAGGAAGTTATTTCACATACCTTTAGCGTAGAATTCGCGTGCTTTGTCAGGTAATGTTATAACTAGAGATAGTACTATAGCTTTTACGGTGCCTCTTCAATACGAAATCCCGATTCATCGAACACACCATAGGTATAGCTTTTTAACCAATCACCGAGATTGATGTATTTACCCTTACCATCTATATCTGCGATCTCAGGCTTGTGCCTGTGCCCCATAACGACATAATCAAACTTCTCTTCCCGTATCTTCTTTTCGGCGAAGATGCGAAGTCCGTCTTGCTTTTGCAGCGCGTCGCGTCCATCGGTATACGCTCGCGACCCTCCGCTCATCCGCTCGGCTATCGAGATGCCAATATCAGGATGTATCCACGAATACACCCAAAGTAAAAATCTGTTGCGCAGCACACTGCGAAGAATAATATATCCTTTATCGTTGAGGGCTTTACCATCGCCGTGCGCGATGTAGAATTTCTTGCCTAGCAATTCACGCTCTATATCTCCTGAATGAATGGGAATGTTCAATTCATCACGGAAATAATTTCTATGTCCGAAATCATGGTTACCCATCAGATATTCGACGGGGATATGCTGGCGTATATCGGCGAGCAGTGCAAGCGTCCTAACATGTCGGCGCGGGATCACCTGCCGATACTCGAACCACGAATCGAAGAGATCACCGACGATAAAGAGCGTCTTCGCTTCGCCGAGAATTGCTTCGTGCTTGACGCGCTCCAACACGGCGCAAACGCGCTGCTCCCTGGCACGGTCTGCCTCGCGGTCTTGCCCGTAGCCAAGATGACAATCGGATATGAAGTAGTATTTCGCCATTCTATAATAGTATATACGAAAATACGGAACAACTCCGCCTTCTGCGTTGTGATCATACAATATCCCCTGCTTCATGACCTTTTTTTCATCGTGCCAAGAGTAACTATTGCCTTGAGCGTGTGTTTATTATATATATGAACATTACCAACAGCTTTTCTACGTTTTTGCGCCGCACCGCACTCCCCTTGCTTGCACTTGTGGCACTTGCACAATTTTTCGGTGGATGCGGAAGCGATTGCACCTATCCCGATCAACGCCCTATTACCGTGCGCTTCATCAATTCCATGGTGGATTTCCCGAAGGTGTCGCTCTTTATCAATGGTAAACTTTTCAAAAGCGATTTCCCTTACGATCCGCCGACAACACTCGGCTATGTATCCACCTACGCTGATGGATCGCTCCTTCCAGCGGGTGATTCTGTGCTTTTCGTTTTGACGAGCGACGCCGCAGGAAAAGATACGCTCATCCGTCAATTTATCTCTCTTGATTTCCATATACAGACCGTCGTTGCAATGGGAATGGGCAAACCGATCTTGAAGAGTGATAAGAAAACAGCGAAGTTCTTGCGTCTGGTTGATAACGATGTTCCACCGAATCCATCAATATTGCAGATGAAATTCGCTCATGCCATCCCTGACCTCCCATCATTGGATATCTATTTCAAAACAGAACTTGTAGCAAGCGATGTACCATTCGCTACAATAAAATATGGCGAAGCGACTCCGCGCTTTGATGTTAACCCTGATGACATAAAAGGTTTGACGGTAACCGAGGCAGGTAATAAAAGCAACATTATTATTGAAATTCCGCACTCCTTTTTTCAATCAGGCTTCTTTATTACCATTCTGATTCGCGGAAGCTCTAAGCCTGTTGGTTCGCAGCCTGTAGCGACTCCGCTCGTTTTGGCTGATGGAAGGTTCGGCAACTTCATTCTCGATTTCGGGACGTTCGGCGTGCGATTTGTCAATGGGATGCGAAATCAACAGCTCAGTCTATTGACGCAGAACATGCCGCCATATACATCAAGTAATGCACCAGACCCGCGAAGCAATGTGCCCGGACAGAAGCCTGTGCTTGATGTGCAGAGCGATTCTATCACTGCGTATTTCGGTGTTGGCGTATCGGCGCGTGGCAATACGAATTGGTTTTTCTCACGCGATAATTACAATGATACGATCCATAGTTTTCATCACATCGCAAAGAGGAATGAACGTTGGACGATGGTTGCGCTCGAAACAAGCACGGCTACAGTAGATCGCGTGGTGATGCAGGATACGATGACCTATCCCGGCGATACCAACATGGCGCGCATACGCATCGTCAACCTTTCGCCCGACCATCCGACGATAAGCTTCACGCTTGGAGGAAAGACCGTAACGATGGCGCAAAAAGATGTGCAGTTCTTTACCGTACCTGTGGGGCAAGTGCAGATCAACTTTGCCGATGGCGCCACAATGCGCACACATACGCTCAACATCAAACCCGGCTCGCGCCCCCTCTCCCTCTTTATCCTACCCGATAAAGCCACCACAAAATTCCCCGTCACCATGACGGATCAGTAGGTGGAAATTATTAGTAGCATTAGCTCCGTTAGGAGCGGCATATTGTTGCCCTGTGTGTAAGCACGGGGTGTGATAAAGCGTTACATTCGCTGATAATCCCGTATATTTGCATGCTGTACTATCTACATATTTAACATGGAATTAAGCGCACCCGATTATCAGTTGACCGAGGACTACATTGCTATCCGTACGCTTGCGAGGAATTTCGCCGAGAGCGAGATCAAGCCGCACGTCATGGAATGGGATGAAAGCCAGCACTTCCCGATGGAAGCCTTCCAAAGAATGGCAGAGCTTGGTTTCTTGGGGATCATGGTCCCGCCGGAGTATGGTGGTTCGGGTCTCGGTGCGATGGAGAATGCGATCATCATCGAAGAGATCGCCAGAGTGTGTCCATCGGTAGCGTTATCGGTCGCAGCGCATAACGGACTCTGCACAGGGCATATCCTAAAATTTGCCTCAGCCGAGTTGAAGCAGAAATATCTCCCCGATCTTGCAAGCGGAAAGGTACTCGGAGCGTGGGGCTTGACCGAGCCATCAGCCGGATCGGATGCAGGTGGTACGCAAACAACAGCCGTTCGTGAGGGAGATCATTACATCGTCAACGGCTCGAAGAATTTTATCACGCATGGCACCTACGGCAAGACCGCCGTTATCATGGCAGTGACAGATCGCGAAAAAGGTCCGAAGGGAATCTCAGCCTTTGTCCTCGATAAATCAATGGAAGGATTCACCGCCTCGAAGAAAGAGAACAAACTCGGTATGCGAGCGAGTGATACATCAAGCCTCGTGATGGATAACGTGAAAGTGCCAGTAGGAAATTTGATCGGCGAAGAAGGACAAGGATTTCTCCAAGCATTGCAAATTTTAGATGGCGGAAGAATTTCTATCGCAGCATTATCTGTCGGTTTGGCACAAGGAGCATTCGAAGCAGCGATAAAATATGCCCAGGAGAGAAAGCAATTCGGCAAGACCCTTGCCGAACAGCAAGCCACGCAATTCAAACTTGCGCAAATGGCAACGAAGCTCGATCTATCACGCCTCTTGACCTATCGCTCTGCGAATATGAGAGATCAGGGCTTGGAGTTTGGTGAAGAAGCAAGTATGGCAAAGCTCTTCGCATCGGAAGCATGTGTGAATATCTCGGAAGAAGCAGTGCAAATTCATGGCGGGTATGGTTACATCAAGGAATTCCCCGTTGAGAAATTCTGGAGAGACTCTAAGCTGCTCACGATCGGTGAAGGAACAAGCGAAGTCCAGCGAATGGTCATCGCTCGGCATGAGATCAAGAAATTCACGGTATAGAACCCAGCATCCTTCCGAGGTTCGCGAAGAAGTCAGGGGATTCCTCACCTTCGCTTCGCTATGGTTCGGAATGACGATCTAACTATTTATTACAACGTGCAGCGCATTCATCTTACGGTTCATGGTGTTGTTCAAGGCGTCGGATTCCGACGATTTGCGTTGCGAGAAGCAAAACGATTCGGCGTAACAGGTTGGGTGAGAAATCTCCCTGACCACACCGTAGAGATCGAAGCGCAAGGCGATAACGATAGCATCAACCTCTTCATCGGTTGGGCAAACCGAGGAGCACCAACAGGACGAGTTGACCGCGTCGAACAACAAGAAATTGCTTTATCACATGACGAGAAAGAATTTCTCATCATAACCTAAAAAACATCGTGATATACGACGGGAAGACCATATTCAATGCACTGGCTGCGCAATACGATGCGTACCGTCCTCATTATCCCCCCGAAGCATTATCATTCCTCGTAACGCTTGCTGATCTTGATAGTACCTCCGATGTAGCAGATATCGGAACAGGAACAGGACGCATCGCAATAGAACTTGCGAAGTATGTGAGAGTCGTCTATGGCATAGATACGGCAAGCGGAATGCTCGAACGCCTCATCGAGGCAGCGCAAGAAGAATGGCTCGGCAATATCCGCGCTATCGAAGCATCGGGAGAGGATACGACGTTACCGAGCGAGTCCGTTGATCTGGCAGTGTTAGCGCAAAGTTTTCATTGGATGGATAAGCCTGCCGTGCTAAAAGAAATGCACCGAATCCTCAATCCGAACAAACCACTTGTTGTGATGTGGAACATGGTGACGAATACGAAGGATACCTATTACAAAGAGGTCACATCGCTTATCAAAGAATATAACGCGGATTATAAAGGCGGTTCAGATATTGTCAGCGTTGATTTCCAACCAAGCATTAATGCCTCAACGCTATTTACTCCTGTCGAAAAATTTACGTTTCCTTTTACACTGAATTACACCGCCGAATCCTACATCGGTTTTCTTCTCTCAAAATCATACGTTGGTGTAGGCATCCCGCAAGCAAAACTTCACGAATTCATCGAACAGGTCCATCAATCATTACGAGACAGCTTCGATCACGGCAATGTCGAAGAACACTACGAGACGGTAATCTTAGCGGCGAAACGAAAAGAATAGTAAAAGGATGAAGGCGGAAGGATGAAGGATGAAATGGGTTACGATTTGTTTTTCAACTTTACCTTCTTTACCATAGAGATCATTACTGCTATTAGTTCATTCGTTTCTTGCATTAATGGACTTAGAAGAGGTTCTTTCACAATTTCTCCTTCGATCAAAAGCTCTAACCAATAAGAACTTTCGTCCAATTCCTGCAATGAGCCTTCCATTTTGCTTATAAAATCAGCATCCGATTTTGCCCGGCAGGCTTCACGGTATTGCGCTCCAACAGATGTCCCCGAACGCAGTAACTGTTTGCCAATTACATTGGAGCTGTATTTGTTTGGTAGCTTCTCACAAAGCCGAATGATACGCAGAGCATACTTTTTAGTCCGCTCTCGAAGGTTCGTACCATAATCCTCATTCTTCTCCATTTCACGTTTCTAAGACTTTTTTTCATTCATCCTTCATCCTTCCGCCTTCATCCTTTTTTCTATCGCTTCCGGCAGCATCTTTCGCCAGGTGGGCCAATCGTGCGTCCAGGTGTTGTCCCAACATTCGACCCAATTCGGGATACCTTTATTTCCCAACACTTCTGCCATCTTCCAGCTTGCAGAAGGATCTTCGTAATTACCGCTTCCAGTATAGATATAGATCTTCTTTTCACGAAGCTCGTTCAAGAGATTTTCATCGGTAAGGTTCGGAAGGTAATCCATCGGTGAATTGAAATAGACATCTTGATCGAAATATCCTTTCGAGTATTCTTTGAGGTCATATACGCCGCTCATTGCTATCGTCCCATCGAAGAGGTCAGGACGGCGCAGGAGTGTATTCATCCCATGCAATGCACCGAAGGAAACGCCTGTCGTATAGAGCGTCGGTTTCCCGCCACCCATATTCTCTTGGATGAACGGATAGACTTCTTCAACGATATACTTATTATACTGCTGATGACGAATAGCCTTATCACGTGGCGACATTTCGTTATTCAACCAGCTTTCGGAATTGATCGAGTTGATCGAGAATCCCTTCACCGTTCCTGCATCAAGGTGGTGACTGATGGATTCGATCAAGTGGAATCGCTCGTACTCCAGATAATCCGCTGCCGCAGATGGGAACATCAACAATCCGGGACCCGTCGTACCATACACAACGATAGGCATTTCTTTTTCCAGATTGTGGCTATACCACGAATGTAAGACTCTTTCCATAGGGAATAAAATTTTAAGTGAGCATAATATTACCGTAAAATGAACAAGATGGTTGCGAAATTCGGTAGGGTATCTCAATGCAGTTAATGTAATATGTCATTGCGAGCGAAGCGCGGCAATCTCAAAACGTTCAGTTCTACCAAAGTTTTGAGATTGCTTCGTCGCTCTCGGGTCGCTCCTGGCAATGACAAGAAACAAAGTATACTACTCACCTCAAGATTCTCTGAACCTCTCTCCCCTTTTTTCGGTATTATTCCAAACTTTTTCTATAACGCTCAATGTCAGAATTCTTCCATCAGCTTTTTTCCTCCGACGGCTTACGCCAACTCATCACCAATGGCGGAGTCCCGCTTCTTTGGTTAATAATCTTTGCTGAGACAGGATTACTACTCGGGTTTTTTCTCCCCGGCGATACCTTGCTTGTTATGACGGGCGTTCTCTGCCATGCCGGTATCATTGAGGTGGACTTTCTCCCCCTTAATCTCTTGCTCATTAGTGCGGCGATCATTGGCGATGCCCTTGGGTATTATATCGGCAAGAGGGCTGGGCAAAAACTCTACGAGCGTCCGAATTCTCGATTATTCAAGCGGGAGCATTTACTAAAAACAAAAGCCTTCTACGAAAAACATGGTGGGAAAACCATTATCCTCGCTCGATTTATTCCTATCATCCGCACATTCGCTCCAACAGTTGCAGGGACAGTTGGCATGGAATACAAAAAGTTTGTGCTCTACAATGCCGTTGGGGGAATATTGTGGATATTTATGACAACATCAGCTGGTTATTTCTTGGCTGAGACGGTACCTGGCATTGAGAAATACTTACAATATGCTATCCTTGCAGTCGTGGGTCTCTCCTTACTTCTGCCCCTCGTCCAATGGCTAAGGACGCGCAAGAAGACTGCGTAAAAGGAGATGTGTCCCCTCTAAATCTCCCCCACATTGGTGGTGGAGACTTGTAAGACGTAGGGGCAGTCGCGGCGGCGACCGTGTGCCCACCCATTGAGCTAAGCTCCATAACTCCAAAGCTCCATATTATAGAATAATATGATATGGAGCTTTGCCTATATCCTATTTATATAGACTTAGCGTCTAAGCTCCAAAGCTCCAAATGTATAGATAAATGGTGTTTGGTGTTTTGGTGCTAACGATCATGACACCCTGTGATTCTGAAGAAAGAAGCGAAAGCAACTGACAGAGAAATCCCCTGACATCTTCTACGAAGTCACTGACCATGCCTTAGACTGCGATATTCTCAAAATATCACAATGCCATTCTTACCAGAATATGGCATTTGATAATATGATACTATACAATAGTGCCATAGCACCATATTATCATCTTATCATATCTATAGGGAAATGATGATATGATAATTTGATACTTTGGACACCTATAACATAGAAGGCATGTAAGTGCCGGAGGCACGATGTACTCGCAGCCCAGGGTGAAGCGAAGCGAAACCCTGGGGGAGTGACGAATACACATCCCAAGCCCTGCAAAGGGCGAAGTACACCGCCCTTACAGGGCTATAACAACCATTCATATTCACCACCCAGGGTTTCGACCTTCGGTCTGCACCCTGGGCTGCGAGTACGTCGCCCCTCTGGAACTTGGATGCGAATTATCAACTGTAGGGGCACACCGCGTGTGCCCTCTAGGCAAAGCACCAAAACACCAAAGCACCATATTATAGAATAATATGATATGGTGCTTTGCCTATATCATAGTATATAGAGTTAGCACCAAAACACCAAATGTATAGGTAAATGGTATTTGGTGTTTTGGTGCTAACGATCATGACACCCTTCCCATGAGAAGGCTAACTTACTCGATCGAAGCTCGGAGAATGATGTTGCATAGCTCCTCGAAGGATAATCCTGCGGCTTTTGCGGCTTTGGGGACGAGGGATGTTTCCGTCATGCCGGGCAAGGTGTTGATCTCCAAGCAATAGTACTTCCCTTCCGCATCAACGAGGAAATCAACTCGTGCATAGCCTTTGCAGGCACAGGCATTAAAAAGCTGAAGCGCACTTTCCATCATCAAGCTTTCCAAACGCGGTTCGATTTCTGCGGGACAGAAATACTGCGTCATACCCTTCGTGTACTTATGGTGATAATCATAGAATCCGCCTTCAGGTGCGATCTCAACGACAGGAAGAACCTTACCTCCTAATATCGCTATCGTAAACTCCCTGCCCTCGATGTACTCTTCGATGAGCGCACCATCTGAATACTTCCAACAGAGTTCGACTGCCTCGCGCATATCAAAATCCGCTTGGGTGGAGATAGACAAGCCAACGGTCGAGCCTTGATCGTTCGGTTTGACGACGAGCTTCTCGCCGATGACGTTCGGAATCTGCCTGAGCATTTCCTGCACATCAGCATCTGCCGTGCCTTTGGAAATAAAGCTCCATTTCGGAGTCGGGACTCCGACAGCACCCATCAATATCTTCGAGTATGCTTTATCAATCGAGACTGCCGATGAGCGCGATCCGCTTCCGGTGAATTTCTTGCCAAGCAGCTCAAGCACAGCCTGCACAGTCCCATCTTCACCAGGGACACCATGCAATCCGATCACGACGGCATCGGCATTGCGAATGGCATCGGATGTGAGACTCTCAACAAAGACCGTTCCTTGCGAGAGACCTGCAAGATGCTCTGGCGTTGGTGCCTCGGCATGTGGTGGCTCGTGTTGATATTCATCAAGCTGCATGGTTCGCCCCGTGGCAGGGTCGAGCAGAGTTACCTCATGCCCAAGCGAGGCGTATGCCTTCGCCATTGCTGCGCCTGTAAGAAGAGAAATTTCGCGTTCGGCGGACGTACCACCAAGTAAAATACAAAGATTCATTCTGGTCGTTAATAGGTTTTATACAAAAATACAAGGGAATACCGAACACCGAGGCAGAAAGCAATAAAGATCACGAACAACTATGCGTATCACAACACGTACAATTGCCGATAAAAAACAACGCGGCGAAAAGATAACCATGCTCACCGCATACGATTATACCTTCGCTCGTCTGCTTGATGAGGCGAAGATCGATATGCTACTCGTCGGTGATTCCGTCTCGAATGTGATACAAGGCAATGATACGACGCTTCCCGTAACGCTTGACGAAATGATCTATCATACCAAAGCTGTCATCAAAGGCTCCCGCGATCATTCGATGGTTGTCTGCGATCTCCCGTTCATGAGCTATCAGACCGATGCACGTGAAGGCTTCCGCAATGCAGGGCGCGTGATGAAAGAAACAGGAGCCGGAGCCGTCAAGCTCGAAGGCGGCGAGAGAGTATGCGCAACTGTCAAACTGATGACCGATAACGGCATCCCTGTCTGCGGACATTTAGGTCTGACGCCTCAATCGATCAATCAATTCGGTACGTACCGTACACGCGGCACAAATCCAGAAGAAGCCGATCAACTAAAGAAAGATGCACTTGCCTTGCAAGATGCAGGCGCATTTGCTGTCGTTTTGGAGAAGATACCCGCAACGCTTGCCACGGAAGTTACGAGTATGCTGAAGATCGCCACGATCGGCATCGGTGCAGGAAATGGCTGTGACGGGCAAGTACTTGTTCTCCACGATATGTTAGGACTTAACGAAGAATTTCATCCACGCTTCGTCCGCAAGTATCTCACGCTTGCCGAAGACGTGCGCAAAGCCTTCACACGCTATAGCGATGATGTCCGCAGCGGGAATTTCCCGAATGCAGATGAATCATATTGATGATTAATACTCTTAGGGATTGGAGAAATCAAGATGCAGCTGTAAGAGACCAAACTATTACGCGAGCCATTGTTTGAATCGGGAATCCATCTCCTCTTCTGTCACGACTCTTCCTTCTTTGATATCAGTCAATCCCTGATCAATTTTCTCGCGTACAAGCAAATGATAATGGACGTCATCAAAAGTCACCGTATCAGGTAGGGCTTCAATCAAATCTAAGATCTCTTCTTTTACACTTTGCATTTTTTTTTAACGAGGAATTGTGAAAATGGGTTCAGCCTGTAAGTCACCAAATCGTTACATTAGAAGACTCAGTGCTGAATGAAGCGATATTGCTCTTCTTCTTCATAAAAAAATCTCAGGGCAAGGATTCTTGACCGCAACGTTTGCCTGAGTAGGTGGTCTTCTTAGTAGAGTATTACTTTACTTTCATAAGAAGATTATGCAACACATCTTTACGGTTGATGTCGAAGATTGGTACCACGGTTTTGCGCCCTCATGTGCCATCCCCGCTCCGCATCAACATCGGTTAGAATACGGGATGAACATCTTGCTTGATGCACTTGATGAGACAGGTACAAAGGCAACCTTTTTTTGGCTTGGGGACTGCGCCGAACGCTATCCCACACTTCTGAAAGACACACTTCAACGCGGACATGAGATCGGCTGTCATGGATATGACCATGCCGCGATCTACGCCCTTTCACCTCGCACCTTCGATGACCAGACGCGGAGATCGATCGAGAGTATTTCTCATATTACCGGCGAAGCAGTGCGTACCTATCGCGCCGCATATTTCTCTATTCGCCATGATACGACCTGGGCATTGGAGATACTTGTTGCAAATGGTATTACCCATGACTCAAGCATTCTGCCGATGCGCCATTGGCGAACAGGTATGCCGGAAACATCCGACCTCATCCATGAGATCATTACGCCGAGCGGCTCTTTGATCGAAGTGCCTGTCTCCGTTCGGAAATATGGAAAGCTCGGGATCCCCACAAGTGGTGGTGGATATTTTAGAGCGTATCCATATTCACTTACAAAAAATAATATCACTGTGCGAGAAGCCAAAGATATTCCCGCTGTCTTTTATATTCATCCCTGGGAGCTGGACACCCAACAACCACAACACCATGGACATGGCTTCGGGCGGAAGTTGCATTATTATCACATATCAAAAAGCCAAACAAAGCTCCAAAAACTTCTTGCCGACTTTCAGTATGCACCTATGACAATCGTTGCCGAAAAATGGCTTCATACACGCATTGAGAATAATTGTACTCCTTCACATAATCATTCTATCTATGAAGCCGCCATTCTACCGTTGCACTAACATCTTTTCGGAGCCGCTGTTGTTATCTAATACGTATGAGGATAGCAGCATGGCTCTATTATATGCTCGATAGGCGGATCGGCATTCCGAAACGATTTGATCGCCTATACACGTTCGATGCCGATCCATTTGGGATCGAAATATTTTCGTATGAGAAGCAAAAGAATGCACATCTTATTGCCGCACTCGATGGCAAACACTTTGCTCATATCCTTGATATAGGTTGTGGGAGCGGCACTCTCACGAGGATGCTCGCTCCCTATGCAGAAAAGGTCACAGCAATTGATTTCTCACAAAAAGCGATCGAACGCGCCACATCTCACAAAGAAGGGCTTCCCAACATCACCTATCAATGTCAAGATATCAGAGATATTGATTTTTCAGAGAAATACGACCTCATCAACTGCTCAGAAGTTCTCTATTATCTTACTCACGATGAACTTAGAGCTTTTATCGTCAATATTTCTCATTCTCAGTCCTCAGGCACTCTCATTGTTACCGTCGGAAAAGCTCATGATGTCGGTACTGAGAGTCTCATTGGTCAATACCTAACACAGACAAAACAGATCATACGAAACGATAATCGACGCCCTTATGTCATTAATGTCTATTCTATTCTGTAAAGAGCAATAGGCTAAATATATAGTTCTACAAGCGATGCTGAGATACAACGGCAATTTCCGCCGTATTTTCGCTTAGAAAGATTTGTGCACAAAAGAGAACCTATGAAAGCAATCATAATGGCTGGCGGATTTGGGACGCGGTTGCGCCCTCTTACCATGCACCTTCCAAAACCGATGGTGCCGCTCCTGAACAAACCAATGATGGAGCATATCGTCAACTTGCTCAAGGAGCATAACTTCCATGATCTCACATCCCTACTCTTTTTTCATCCTGATGCGATCACATCGTACTTTGGTGATGGTTCAGAGTTTGATATATCAATGAAGTATGTCCGCGCCGAAGCGGATTACGGCACAGCTGGAAGTGTTCGCAATGCCACCGAGCAACATAATATCAAAGAACGTGTCATTATTATTAGTGGTGATGTCCTGACGGATTTTGATCTTACTGATGCCATCGCCTATCACGAAGAACGCAAAGCAAAAGCGACGATCGTTCTCACACGAGTGAAGAACCCATTACAATTTGGTGTCGTCATCACTGATGTTGATGGCAAGATCGAACGCTTCTTGGAAAAACCATCATGGGGAGAGGTCTTCAGCGATAGCATCAATACGGGTATATATATGTTAGAGCCTGAAGCATTCGAACGCATTCCGTATAAACGCGAATTTGATTTTAGTAAAGATCTTTTCCCGATGCTCTTGGAAGAAGATGCTGGATTATATGGCTACATTGCGCCGGGTTATTGGCGCGACATTGGCAATCTCGGCGAATATCACGAAGCACATCTCGATGCGCTTGCAGGAAGAGTAAAGATCGCTTCAGACGGAAGAAAAATTGACAATGCTATTGTCGGGGAAGGTTCGTTCATAGAAGGTGTAGAGTTTTTCGGAAATAACGTCATCGGCAAGAATGTCAAGATCGCGCCAGGTGTGAAGCTCTTGAATTGCGTACTCGGCGATAATTGCGTTATTCATGGCGGTGCACGGATGGATAATTCTATCTTCTGGGACGGTGTCCTCGTTGGGGAACGTGTTGCAATGAGTCATGCAGTGATATGTAATGATACGATCATCGGCGCAGATGCTTCGATCCACGAGCACGTTTTCATGGGCGAACAATGCAATATCGGTGATGGAGCCGAGATCATGCCATATGTAAAACTCTGGCCCCAGAAAACCATCGAAGCAGGGTCTATTCTTCATACATCCATGGTGTGGGAAGGGAGATGGACGAAGGATCTGTTTACCAATTCTCGCATATCCGGTGCATCGAACATCGAACTCACACCCGAATTTGCGGCAAAGGTTGGTGCATCACTCGGCGCAATGGTAGGAATGGGTAAACGAGTTGTTATATCGCGTGATAGCGATCCGGGTTCTCGCGTACTGAGCCGTGCGATGGCATCAGGACTCATGAGCGCAGGAGTAAACGTTGCGGATTTAGAGCAAACACCAATACCGCTCACACGACACATTCTCATTGGCGGCAGACAAGCAGCGGGTGTTCATGTTCGTAAAAATCCAAATGATAAACGTCGCTCTGATATTATTTTCTTTGATTCTGACGGAAAAGACCTTACAACATCCAAAGGCAAAACTATTGAGCGATATTTCTTCGGTGAAGATTTCCAACGTGCCGCGTATGATAAGGTCGGGACGATCGAATTCCCTGCACATACAGGCGAAGCATATCGTAAGCAATTCTTAGGCGGATTAGATACCGAGCTCATCTCACGTTCAAAGTTTAAGATCGCCATTGATTATGCACACGGCATTGCATCAACGATCTTCCCAAACATCTTGGGGTCGCTCGGTGTAGAGGTTGTATCTATCAACGGATACTTAGAGCCAACAAAACTCACACGGGTGCAAGAAGAATTCGAGCGTTCAGTTTCTCAATTACAAAACATTGTCACCTCACTTGGTTATGACATTGGTTATGTACTTGATGCCGGTGGCGAACGTATTTCGATCATTGATCGCAAAGGTAAGCTCTATAGCAACCAACGCTTACTCACGCTCATGACAAAACTTGTGCTCGAAAGCCACAAAGTCTTAGGCACACCCGTTAAAAAAATTGCTGTCCCTGTCTCCGCATCATCAGAGGTAGAGATCGTCGCAAAAGAATATGGTGTTGAAGTAGTCTACACCAAAAATGCTCATGCAGCAATGATGGTAGCAAGCGGCAAGGAAGATGTTGCCTTTGTTGGAGGCACACTTGGTGGATTCATCTTCCCCGAATATTTCTTTGCAGTTGATGCGATGTATACAGCCGCAAAGATCCTCGAAATGCGTTCTACTATTGGCAGGACGATCAGCGAACTTACCGACGAGCTTCCGATTCGCTTCCAAGCACGCCGCAATGCCTTCTGCCCGCAAGATTCGCTTGGCACGGTCATGCGCCGTGCGGTAGAGCATACGAAAGAAATGCCGCGACTAATGATCGATGGAATTCGTTTCAATCCCATAACTGGCAAAGATGCATGGGTACTCGTTATCCCTGAGAAGGAACGCCCCTATTGCGAGATCCTCTCCGATGCCGAAACACCGGAACTTGCTGAAGTCCTTGCTGAAGAATATGCGAAACATGTCTTTGAATGGAGAAAATAATGATGCTACATAGATTAACACTTATACTTTTCGTTTCACTTGGTCTTATCACAGTCGCAGACCACGCATTTGCTCAACGAGGATGTTGCTATCCACCCGGCAAAGCAATGAATAACAATATTGACTTTATGGCAAGTAAAGAATTTGCAAATGCACACATGAACCCGCTTCCATTTACCGGAGCTATCACGCAGGGTGAGAACATAACCTTCACGTGCAGCGATGGGAAAGATGGCAGTGCATTTGTCGTCGCATCGAAAGTACATCCTAAAGATGTCATACTCATGTTTCACGAATGGTGGGGTTTGAATGACTATATCAAACAAGAAGCAGTGCGCCTCAGCGATAAACTTGGCGTGACCGTTATTGCCATTGATCTTTACGACGGAAACGTCGCGACAACTCGTGAAGATGCTCAGAAGTATGTGCAAGGTATGAAAAAGGAACGCGGGCTTGCCATTATTGGAGGCGCATACGATTATTTTCCGGCAACAACACACTTCGCAACTATCGGCTGGTGCTTCGGTGGTGGATGGTCCATGCAAGCTGCTCTGAATCCAACAGGAAATATCACAAAAACTAAACGCTTAAAGGGCTGCGTAATGTATTACGGTCAACCGGAGACGGTTCAGGCAAATCTCAAACGTTTACATTGCCCCGTGCTTGGTATTTTTGGTACGCAGGATCAATGGTTGAATCCAAAGCTTGTCGCAGGTTTTCAAGTTGCGATGAAAAAGGCAAAGAAATCCCTCAAGGTCTATAGCTACGATGCCGACCATGCGTTCGCAAATCCGAGCAATCCAAAATTCAACAAAGCAGCATCAGAAGATGCCATGAAGCATACGGAGGCTTTCCTCAAAAAAGCGTTCGGAATATGACGATAGCCGAACTTGAAGTTATCACAAGCGCGAACAACCTCACCCTCACGACTGAGCAATTCACTCTTCTTGAGCAATACGTGAAATTGCTCAGAGAAAAGAATCAAGTCGTAAATCTTATCTCTCGCAAGGATGAAGAAAACATTCTTGCGAAGCATATCTTGCACTCGCTTACTCTAGCGATGCCGTCGGTAGCAGGGTTCACGATCCCGAAGGATGCGATAGTCTTTGATCTTGGCACCGGTGGCGGTTTGCCAGGTATCCCACTCAAGATCGTGCGACCTGACATAACCATCAATATCTGCGATTCCATCTCGAAGAAGATCAAAGCCGATGAAGAGATGATCGTTGCTTTGCATCTCGAGAATATCCGAGCCATCGCGCATCGAACCGAAGTCCTTTCCAAAAAGAAGTGGCACAGAAATAAGTACGATGTCATTGTGACCAGAGCCGTCGCAAAATTGGATGAATTGGTTCTGTGGTCAACAGAGCTTGTCAAAAATGGCGCAACGCTTCTTGCGTTGAAAGGCGGAGACATATCCGAGGAAATAGTCAATACGCAAGCATTGATGAACGTACAGGGCGTAACAGTTTCTTCACTCTCGCTTAATGGCTATGATGAGTTTGAGAAGGATGAAAAGAAGGTTGTCCGTGTTTCCTTCAAATAACAAAGCCTTTATTCAAAGTATACACAGGCACTAGCCTGAGCACTCGACTTGTTGAATGAAAAAAGTAACGTTCTGTTTCGGTACACATAACCACCAACCCATCGGCAACTTCGATTACGTGATCGAAGAGGCATACGAAAAATCCTATCTTCCGTTCTTCAAGCTCGCGGCAAAATATGATGTGAAGTTTGCAACGCATTTTTCCGGCATCTTACTCGAATGGTTGGTGAAGAATCATCCTGAGCAGATCGCACTCGTAAAGAATATGGTCGCAAAAGGTCAGCTTGAAATTATTGGTGGCGGGTACTACGAACCAATTCTTGCCGTCATTCCCGACCGTGATAAACATTCCCAGATAACAAAACTCACTTCATATATCAAAGATCAGTTAGGCTATGATGCAAGCGGATTGTGGTTAGCTGAAAGAGTATGGGAGCAACAGCTTGTTACTCCGCTTGTAAAAGCGGATGTAAAGTATGTCATCGTTGACGATACGCACTTTCGCGCCGCAGGCTTAGAAGAAAAAGATCTGACAGGGTACTATCTCACCGAAGATCTAGGAAAGACAGTCGCAGTGTTTCCTATTTCAAAAGCTCTGCGTTATACAATACCGTTCGCGCCAGTTGATGAAACGATCAAAGTATTACGCGATGCCGCAAGTGAGAGCGAGAATACGATTGTTACCTTCGCCGATGATGGCGAAAAGTTCGGCGTGTGGCCTCGCACATTCGACCATGTCTATAAGCGCGGTTGGCTCAAAGAATTCTTTGCAAAACTTCAAGAGAATAGATCGTGGATCACAACTTCTCATTTCAGCGAAGTTCTCAAGACGATCCGCCCGAAAGGAAGCATCTATTTACCGAATGCAAGCTACGCAGAGATGATGCAGTGGGCATTGCCAACGGCAGGTGCGAATCTTCTCTACGAAGAATTTACACATAAACTTGAAGAGAATCCGAATGTTCTTTCGCGCTATCAACAATTTGTTCGTGGTGGCTTTTGGCGTAATTTCTTCGTGAAGTATCCTGAATCAAACCACTTGCATAAACGAATGCTTGGTTTGAGTGAGAGAGTATCACATTTCCCAGAGGCAACAGAAACACTCGATCACGTTCTTGCTTCACAGTGTAACGATGCCTATTGGCATGGTGTCTTTGGCGGTATTTACCTTGCGAATTTACGACACGATGTGTACTCTCAACTTATCACCGCTGAAAGAGAACTTGACGTCCTCGAAAAGAATAAATGTATTACAATTACACGAAGCGATCTCAATGCTGATGGCATTAACGATGTGCTCGTCGAATCGGATCTATATGCACTCACCCTTGACCCGACTCGGGGCGGAGCGATCAGTGAATGGAGCTACAAACCAAAAGCATTTGATCTCACAAATTTCATCAATCGCATTCCGGAAGCATATCACGAAAAAGTAAAGCGAGCAGGCGAATTACAGGATGTAAGCGGCTCACAATCCATCCACGATCTTGTTATCACAAAAGAGCAGGGTTTAGAGAAGTACCTGATCTATGATTGGTATCGTCACGGTTCGCTCATCGAACATTTTTTTAGTGATGATGTAACGATCAAAGATATTGAACAGATGACGTTCTTAGAATATAGCGACTTCTTCCGCTCCGTCATAGAACCAACCATCACAACAAACGGGGATGAGACAAGTCTCACTTTCACTCGTGATGGCAATATATTTTATGGAAGCCGGAGTAATCCACTTCGTTTAACAAAGACGTTGACGTGTAGATATGGCTCTGGCGAATTGAAAGTAAAGTATGATTTTGAAAATATCGGCACAGAGTTATTGTCTCTTCATTTTGGCTCAGAGTGGACATTCGGTTTGCTTGGTGGAGATACTGCTGATAGATACTATGAGTCACCCGGCGTAAAGCTCTCGAAGAAGAACCGCCAACTCCGTTCGACAGGTGAGATCAAGAATGCGACTGCACTTTCACTTGTGGAAGAATGGACGAAATTTCGTATTGACATCACCGCAGAAACGCCCTGCACCTTCTGGCGTGCTCCGATAGAAACTGTTGCCTCAAGCGAGGCGGGCTTCGAGCGAGTATATCAAGGCTCTATCGTTATTCCGGTATGGAAATTTGCCCTAAAACCACAAGAGAAGATGAGTCTTTCGCTTTCGGTTGGTGTTAAGAGTATTACGTGAGATATCTCTTCCTTTTTTGTGCAATGCTTGTTGCATTTTCCGCCAACGCAAGCGAGAAGATCGGCTTTACGCAACCCGTTGTCCAATCTTACTCCGTTGTTGATACTCCTATCACGCCAGCTCCGGTGGCGCTAACCCCCGAAGTTCAAATAACACCTGATACCTTAGGATTTACTATTAGTGGCTCCCCCAGCACTGGTTCGGGAATGATAACTGGTAATTCTAAGACGATTACTGATCACTCTGTTATAGGAAACAAGTTTTCACTTTTGCCGACTGAGCCACAAGTTGACCCAGCTCGTTTCGCTATTTCTTGCGGCATTCTTGGTGCTTCTATTACGGGCATTCATGTGCTACAATATAATTCGTGGTGGAAGGATCAACGCACAGCATTCCATGTCGTTGACGACCCTGATTATGAAGCGAATTTCGATAAATTCGGACATCGCTTCGGTGGATACTATACATGCTTTTTCTTTGACGAGGCGTTTACGTGGAGCGGATTTAACCGTACCCAATCGATTCTTCTTTCTTCATTAGCTTCAATACTTTTTGAATTTTATGTGGAGATCGAAGATGGCTTCGCGCGTGACTGGGGTTTCTCACCGGGCGATGCAAAGGCAGATATCGAAGGGGCAGCAATGTATGTCATTCGGAATACTATTCCCTTCATGCACAATTTTAATTATAAGCTGGCATACTTCCCTACTGCACAAGTTCTGGGTAGCACCTCACACACGCATAACCCCATAGATGATTATGAAGGCCAGTCCTATTGGTTTACGGCGAATATCAATGGCTTGCTACCAAAATCATGGCAGGGCGTCATTCCGGAATGGTTGAATCTTGGATTTGGTATCGGCGGATATACGCTTAATTCTGATGATTATACTCAACGAAGAAAGGCCTATTATATCGGACTTGATTACGACATTGATAAAATTTTCCCGGAATCAGACATCGGTATTTTGAATTTTATACGTAAGGCATTTGGCTACTGGCATTTTCCTGCCCCGGCATTCCGTATTTTACCAGATCCACGATTCTTTATACTTTTCCCGTTCAAAATGACGATCGGATAAACAGCGTGAGAGAACGTTCGATACCAAAGAAACTCCGCAACCAGCGCGACACCGCATCGCGCATCGCTATCAGCGTCATCATCCCAACAAAAAACGAAGAAAAACTGCTCGGAGATTGCCTTGCATTATTCACTCCCGAACGTAAGCGTGATTTCAAACTCGAACTCATTGTAAGCGATGGCGGCTCTTCTGATGCGACGATCGGCATTGCGATGTCGTATGCCGATAAACTTGCAGTGCATGAAGACCCTACTCGCCGACAAACGATCGCCGAAGGAAGAAATCGTGGTGCGGCGATTGCCTCAGGCGATATATTGATGTTTCTCAATGCTGATTCACATCCTGCTGATCTCGATAAATTTTTAGAGAGAATCCGTACCCGATTTTCTATTGACCCTTCGCTTGCAGCACTTGCAGTCAAAGTGCAAGTAGAGCCATCAGAACGAAAATTTTCCGATATACTCTTCCATAGCTTCTTCAATCAATACGTGAAGTGGCTTAACCGTATCGGTATTGGCATGGGGCGCGGCGAATGTCAAATACTCAGACGTACTGCGTTCAAAGCGATCAAGGGCTACGACGCAACGCTTGCCGCAGGAGAAGATTTTGAACTCTATAACCGTGTGAACGAGATCGGGAAAGTCCGATACGATGGCACACTGCTCGTCTATGAATCACCGCGTCGCTACCGTAAATTCGGATACATGAAAGTGTATTCCGAATGGGTACGCAATGGCTTCTCCGTTCTCTTCAAGAAAAAAGCAGCCTCGGTGATCTGGGAAGAAGTGCGATAAAACAACTACTCTCTCTTAAAACTTTAGCCGCAGGCTTTATAGAGCTTTATCTAATCGCTCTTTCTCCGGTTCGATTGCCCATAGTCCAGGACCGCTTCGAGCGATCATCAAGAGTCCGCCAATGATCGTGAAATTCTTCAGAATATTACCTAATTGCTTCGGATCAGTAAATGGATGCATCACGAATGTGACTGGCACTAACCAAATGATAAGTCCGATTGCCGCGATATGCGTTTTATATCCGAGCAATATCATGATCGGGAATATCAGCTCCATCAATATCACTACCCACGTAAGAATTTCCGGCAACGGCATTCCTTTCTCGGCTAAGGTTGCCGTCAATCCCGCAGGATCTAAGAGTTTATTGTAGGTGCTATAAAAGAACAGCCCGCAGATGAACAGGCGGGAAAGGAACGGTACAATTGTATTTCTCATGTTTTTATTTTGTGAGGATCATGTTTTTGGTTTCGGAGTATGTTCCGGCTTTGTAGACATACGTATAGACGCCGCTTGGGAGGTTGCTTGCGTCAAAATGATAGTCATAAATTCCTTCTTTCACTTCGCCATCAACGACCATCTTGATCAAACGTCCGATTCCGTCATAGATACGAAGTGAAACTTGCTGTGAACCAGATTCCGATCTTCCAACCTCATAACGGATCTTCGTTGATGGGTTGAATGGATTCGGATTGTTCTGCTCAATAAAATTTGCCGGAGTAATACCGGAGAACGTGCGAACTGGTGAGCATTTATCCGTAATAATAATTCTGCCCGGTTCGATAGTAAAGAGCGGCTCGATCTTATTCTGAAAATCTGCCGTCTGTACAAGTTCTGTCATACTGCCAAGCGGTGCCGTCGCCTTTGCGCGAAGCGTCAGCTTAATGATCTCGCCACCTGATTTGAAACCACTTGATGCAGAAGTAAGATTGATCGCTACCTTGCCGGGAGCTGGTGTTGTCGCTACGAGTTTCCAATCGCCTGATGAGATCGTTGCACCCTTTTCTGTACGGACATAATTGAAGAGCGTCGCATCATAATTGATCGTATCGTTCAATGTAGAAATGGGAAGATAAGAACCTGAGAGATCGCCGACTAATACCTGTGATACCGTTACATCTGCATCATAGGTCGCATAATATAGGCGTGAAATTTTCAGCTTCGCCGT
>JBKJHR010000016.1:0-9542 GCA_046598695.1 Kapaibacterium sp. (SeqCode) | reverse complement strand
CCGGCAAAGCCAAGGTTTTCCTCACTTCGGATGTATGTAACTATCTCAAATTCACGAGAGAGCTTCATGCCTGACCCATCAGTTGATCCGTTATCTATCAAAATGATTGATGCATTTAGGTAGGTGATCTTCGAAAGAGTCTCCAAGCATAAATGTGAATCTTTATATCCTCCAGTGGGATGTACTATAATTATACCGATTCGTTGAGAGTAAATATTAGGCATGAACGATCTCTTTACGAATATTAACTCTTTCTTGTATGCAGACACAAAAAGACCAAAATATGGCAATATAAAGCATCATCTCGCGTTGGTAAAACACATTCCCAGTGTATCCAATAACCGTTGTATAAAGAATAACCACACAACCTGCTCGTAAATATGCCCTTTCTCTGCCAGTTATTAGTTTTTCTTTCATGAGGCTCAAGCCTCTTACAAAGAACCCAATATACGCTGTCATAAGCAGAATAAAACCAACGATTCCCGATTTGAAGATAACACTTAAGTATGCATTGTGTGTATACGCTGAAAAGCGTGAGATTCCCAAAAGCCAATCATAATTATAGAACGTAGCTCCAAAGCCATAACCTGAGATGGGTAAGTTATATATTGCTTTTAGAATCCGAGCCCATTCAATGTATCGATTATACATTGAAGGGTCTGTTTTTAAATGTGTGCTACTGAATAGTTTGCCAAAAATAAAACCTGTACCGACGCGAACAATCGGGATTGAAAAATAGAGGAGTATAAAACCTAAGGCTCCAAAAAAAATAAGTGTAACGGTAAATTTATATCCCTGTTTTCTTTCTATTCTATTACCCAGTAAAAGAATAAAAGGGAGAAATCCGACACCAGCGACCCACGCCGTTCTTCCGAAAGTAAGCAGAAGACTGATAAACGAGATAAAAAATCCAATTGTGAGAAGGGTCCACCATTTCTTATGAAGAATCATTCCGAGTGATAAGAAGATAAGCATCATGAATGCACCATTGGTTGTATCATAACGAGCAACACCTATCTCAAACAAATACACTGCTTGTGTAAGATTTGATTTGATTTTCAATACTGTCGCTAAAGTGACAGCCAACCAAAGGCATAAAATTACTATTGAAAAGAAGGACTCGTGATTTTGGTATTTTTTTACAATCTCGAGACTATAGATAGGAATAAGGAAAAGAGGTGCCCAAAGTAAGGACTCCTTAAGCCAAGCGAGAAAAGTATATTCTCCACTCAGTATCCCAATTATTCCCAACCCAACATTCCAGAATAAAAAAAATGAAAAGTATGTAAAGAACTTAGAGTTTGTAAGTGGAGTGTGGGAAATAATCTTCTTCTTGAGAATCTCTAATAAAATTCCTCCGCCAAAAATAACACCTGCAATATAGCCTAGTATTGTGATCTCGGTTTCAGGGGGCTCTATTTGAAGAACAAAAATTAAGGTAATTGTCAGAGCAAACCTAATGCGGGAATCCTTTAAAAAAAGTATTGCACCGATGATGGCGAAGATGCTAGCAATAAGATATTCAAAAACGGAAGCAACCACGGCTCCAATGATCAACAACGATACAATACCACCAAGAAGATAAAGATTTTTCTTGGAAGAATATCCTATCTCTGCTATTGGTGGTAGCTTTAGTGAGGAAGTGAGCATCTAAAATATATTCCCATTTGCCGATATGGTATTGTTCAATAGGGGGGGGTGATTAAAGTGGCAACTTTGCCTTATCAATGGAGTAATGCTTCATCGCTTTTCGGATGTTTGCGTTAGCAAGAACGAATAGTGTCATTATACCAAGAGAGCCAATGAAAGTAAATGCTATCATCCCGCTTCTTTTCGGGCGTGCTTTCTTGGTTGGGGTTACTGCGCTATCGAGTACGATGTAGGCGAGCATCTGGCGGGATTCGTCGAGCCTTGCTTGCTCTACAGAAGGAAGTAAGAATGCCTTCAGTTTTGAGAGTATCTCAAAATCACGTGTGAGGCGGAGATATTGAAGCGCAACAGTAGGCAACACATCCATCGGCACGAAGTATGTTGATGCGTTCTTATCCATACCGGTCTTCAGATCAGAAAGCTTGTTTTGCAATTCGCTTAATTGCGTTTTTAGGACGTTCGTTTCGGCTGATTGATTGCCATAGAGCTGTTGCGCATTCTGAAGTTGTATCTCCGATGCGTATTTCTGCTGTTCGAGAAGTGCAAGCGTCGTAAGTTGTGCTTGTGCTTGTGTTTTTAATTCATATACACCATACTTTTTCTGGAAGTCGCCGAGAGCTTTTTCTGTTGAATCAAGCTCCGTCATAAGCTGTGTGTAGCGTAGCTCTACATATACTTTGTTGAACTTCGCTTCTTCGATCGCAAGTCGTGAATTAGATTCATTGAGTCCGCGTACTAATCGGTTGGCAATTTCGGCAGAACGTTTAGGGTCAGTGTCTTCAAATGAGACACCGATGTTTCCTTCTTCAAGAACATCAGCAGAGGCATGCTCGCTAAATTCTTTTACAGCATCTTCCATGGTCTCCGCTTCATACTGTTTCATTAAGCCGTACTCCTGAATGATCTTTTCTTGCAGGACACGGCTTTGGATCAATGCAAGAGGGCTATATGTCCCATCAGATTTTCCTTTTCCTGCGATCTGCGTGATGCCGAGATCCTTGATGGTGTTTGAAATACCCGAAGCAATGCCTTCAAGCCCTCCACCACCTTTGCTGCGAGCAGGTAAGACGTTTGCGGCTGATTTATACCAAATCTTTGCAAAGCCGAAAAGATAGATGGCTGCTCCAACAGTGACGATCAGTGTCGTCACAAGGATAAGCGTCTTATGACGCAGTAAGAGCGATATATTCTCAACCCATGCTTTGCGGACAGGATCGAGTTGTTCTTGCGTTTGTTGATTTTGGGTATCCATAATTTCCTACTAAAATACGGCTTTTGCGCCAAGGGTAATAATACCGTATGGTTTTTGGAGCGGATTTGTCGGAGTGCCACCGGGATAATCCACGCTTCGATGAGAAGCTTGCGCGAATAATTGAAAGCCACGGTACAACTCGTATTTTGCTTCGCCCTCAAGAGCGAGGATGTTGACGCGTCTGCCATCAAGGATATGATAGTTCTTGCTAGCATCTTCTTGATTCTTGATCGTCTGCTCAATATCTGCTCCCCAGTTTTCGATAAGTGAGTCCTTATCATCATACACATTTTCTCCACGGGCGATCAGTGTAATGTTTGCGGTGAGCGTGAGTTTGGCAGTCGGTGCCCAACGCAACATTCCCCACCAACTGACGGAGTTTGGTCCGATCTGCGAACCGAGTGACGTGCCACTCGTCGTAAACGCATTCTGCGCATTAAAGTGCGAATAGGTATATGGTTCAACGCGGGTATATTCAACGGCAATGTCGAAGTCATTCAAACCAAGAGGCGCAGCCCACATTAAGCCAGCTTGCCATGCAAATTTATTTCCCCAATATCCAGTACCGATCTTTGACGCTGAAATATCATCCATCAAACCTTCTCCGCGAAACTCCAAGCCGTTCGTAATGCGCCAACGCACATGTGTGGCGAGCAAGCCATTGTCACGATCACTGAGCGAGTGCTCTATAGATTTCAAGAATGCGAATGGGTTCAGATAGGCAATATCAAAACGACGCGAAAAGATCGTGATGTCAGTAAATCCGAAATCGAAATTGTCACCGAGAGCAATGTTTACATGATGCAGTGCCATATACTTCGGATCAATATATGCTGTTGCACCGTAGGTGTTGTAATTCGGTTCGGGCTTGGAGCTGAAGCGTGCATCACCAAGCAAGGAGGAAAATACTGCTTGATAGCGGACTGCACCAACATGTGCTCCGAGGCTAAGAGCATCATAAAGCGGGACGTTCGAAGAGACGATCACATTATCCCCCTGATAGCTTCCGCCAAAGCTCATTGGGATACGCGTAAGCTTACCCGTAAACCAATCAGTGTTATAAACGACTTCTGCAGAAGTGAAGTCGTAAAATGTATGGTTGCTAAAAATAGCGAAGTTCTTATTCTTGCCAATAACGGGATCTTCAAGGGCAATAGAGGAATCCCCGAAGCTCTGTCCGTTCGTTGTTTGCATATAGTAACCGACGTGTCCTGAGAGCGTACCTTGAATGCGTCCGCCAATAACACCGAGCACTGACGTTCCGCTTTCGGGTTGTGTACGATGACGGTACTCAAGACTACCGATGAAGTTCACTTGAATATCAGAATGCGAGGCGGTATCGCGCCAACGATACAAGTATTTATCCTTATCCGAAAAAACGCTTCCAGAAAAAAACGGCTCAGAAGATTCTGCGGGGAAGACACTTATCGCATCGTATGGAATGCGAGTATAAGTGCGAAGATATTTCTCAACTTGCTCTCGCTCTGAAGTAGAAAGGTCTTTACCTGTCGTTTGCGTAAGAAACTCAACAATGTCATGCTCTGATATTGGTAGGGATGCTTCGCTATATCCTTGAATAATACCTCGAACCGAAAGATGTCTCAACAACCCATAGACATCCTCACCAATAGGCACATCCTGTACGCCGGTATGCGCAGACGTTTGGACTTGCTGTGCAAACAAGGGCGTGACAGACAATATGCAAATGAGAGCGATGTAGGTAAGGGTCTTCACAGATCTTTGTGCTCGTTCTATTTCTTCGTGATTAGGATGATGGTAAATACTGTGCTGGCTACGGCACTAATAATGCCGACAATAAGAGACGTTGTTCGCAACGTATAATCCTCCGGATAACTGCCCTCTTGTGGGACGAATATCTCATCGCCCGGTTCGATCGCTGTATCATCAGGATCAAGCCATTGGCGTGTGCGAGCTTTGATGATGCGAGTTTTGGATTTCACCGCGCCTTCGGCATATCCGCCTGCCGAGTTGATATAAAATTTTTCATTGGCTCCCGACTTATAGGGAATATACCCGACGCTGCCAACATATCCCCAGACATAGACTGTGGTTGGTGAAGGAGGGACACTGATCACATCTCCATCACGTAAAGTTATGTCAGCAATTGCATCACCCTTCTCATACAGACGCGCCATGTTCGTTGAAACGTAGCCCTCACGAAGTTCTGTCTGGAAACGGAAGTTGGCGGTATCGATCACCGTAAGATTTGCCAGGCGACCAACAAGCTTACCTTCTTCTTCAGAAGTAATGTCTTTATTATCAATGTCAAGTTTTTTGCGGATAACCGTTCCACCTGCGAGGAAGGCATACGGAGTAAAGCCACCAGCATTCTTTATCACATCAGATAATTTGGTATTGGTGCGATGGATCGGATAGACTCCTGGGCGCATAACTTCTCCCTTAATGACAACGCGAGACATTTCACGTTGATCGGGTTTGTCGCGGATAAAGATGCGGTCGCCGGCTTCGAGTCTGATATCAGAGGCTTGCTTATTTTTGATAGCAAATATATCTATCACTCGTGAATCTGATGTGTTGCCATCGGCTGACATCCTCGAGAGTTCTACGTGTGTTAGATCCGCACCCATTGTTGGTCCGTGTGCGGCTTGTATCATCGTCCAAAGTGAATCGCCATCAACATATTCAAAATCGCTCGGTGCAAAGACAGCTCCGTAGACTCCGATAGATCCTTCTAATGGCTTACGGAATGGAACATAGATCACATCGCCTTCACGAAGCAACGGGCAAAAGCGTGGGTCGTGTGTTGCGTTGAAGCGCACGATGTCAATGCGGTCGGTTGTGCCGTCGGTATGATTAACTGAAATGTATCGCAAACTCTTATTCTCTTTGCTTTCATCTCCTAGATAAGGACGAAGGCGATCTGATTCGCGCTTTTTCTTTTCTAATTCTTTCTGACGTGCTTCATCGGCGATAATTGCCTGACGTTGCACAAGTTTGTCTGCGATCTTCACGGCAATGCTTGCGCGTGTTCCGGCAGTGAACGTATAGATACCAGGAGTTTCTACTTCACCAAGAACAGAGACTGCTACTTTGCGCGGTTGCGCAAGGACGAGCGAGAATTCACCGCGAATATCGTTCGCAGGTGTTCTCTTGAAAAATTTCGATGCAAACTCCTTCACCTCTGTCTTTACCGAATCAAACGTTTTTCCTTTAATCGAGAACTCACCAATACGCGGAAGAACAAGTTTCTCATCAGCGGAAATGAGAATCGTCATACCTTCATTGCTCGTCCACGAACGGTAAGAGAGAATATCTCCGGGTCCCATGCGATATTCTTTCGGATCAACTGCCCCGTCATAGATCAGTGCATCAAGCGCAGGAGAAAGACTGCTTCTTTCCAACGAAGTTATCGGTACAGTAGAGGGGGGCACTGACGTTGAGCCAACAGTTGGCTGTGTTGTCTGTGCGAAAAGCAATTGCGGCAACATCGAGATGCTTGCAAAGGCAATGCAAAATACTATGAAATACATTCTTCTCATAATTTTTCTCGTAAGATCGTAATGATGCGTTCGGAAGCTTTGCCGTCCCATAGTTCAGGGACTTTTGATGGCTTCCATTCACCACCGAATGCACGTTCAGCTAAACGTAAGATCATCTCAGCATCTAATCCTGTCATCACGTTCGTGCCAATGCTTATTGTCACGGGGCGTTCAGTGTTATCGCGGAGCGTCAGACATGGTGTGCCAAGTGCAGTCGTTTCTTCCTGCACTCCACCGGAATCAGTAAGAACGATCGCCGACGCATCTTGCAATGAAAGGAATTCTAAATAGCCTACCGGATCAATGAGGGTGAGCGATTCATTTGTCAGCACTCTATCGTATAATCCAAATTCCTGTAACTTCTTTCTGGTGCGTGGATGCACGGGGAAGATGATACGCTTCGCAAAACGCTCCATGCGTTCGAAGAGGTCAACGAGCAAAGTCAAATTCTCTTTATCATCGACGTTGCTTGGACGATGCAGGGTAACAAGAGCAAATTCTTTTTCGCTGATGTCATACTTCTTTGCAATTTCTGCAAATCGCAACAATGCGGCATTACGATGGCTCACGAGAGAATCTATCATCGTATTGCCGACGTAGAACACTCTGTCGCTTGCAATGCCTTCGTTCTTCAAATTCTCCAAGCCACTTGGCTCGGTAACGAAAAGAAAATCCGAAAATTCATCAGCAACGATACGATTGATCTCTTCTGGCATTCCACGATCAAATGATCGTAAGCCTGATTCGATGTGTCCAAGCTTTACTCCTGCTTTTGCGGCAACGATAGCCGAGGCAAGCGTTGAATTGACATCGCCAGCTACCATAAGCAGATCGGGCTTTTCTTCGGCGAGAAGTTTTTCCATCTCGATCATCACTTTCGCCGTCTGCTCGGCATGCGAACCGCTCCCTATGCCGAGGAAGCGATCAGGTGCCGGCATATTCAGATCAGAAAAGAACACATCAGACATATTCGCATCGTAATGCTGACCTGTATGGACGAGCATCGCATCGAAGGCATCGGACTTCCTCGCTTCAGCAAGTACTGGCGCGACCTTCATAAAGTTTGGGCGCGCTCCGACAACGAATATGATCTTTTTCTTTGACAATTTATCTTACTGTAGGTTGACCCGAACCCAGAAGTACGATCTTCCGGCGGAGTGCTTCATCTGTGATCTTCTTTGTCGCATTACGGCTATCAATGACAAGCGAGGCGCGCGCCACGATGTCAGCATAATCATATTGCGTATGGTCGGTCGTGATAAGAATAATATCGCTCTTTGCGATCTCAGCACTTGAAAGTTCAACGGATGCAAACTCTTTGCCCGATACCTTTACGTTCGGAACGAACGGATCGTTATAGGCAATATTCGTTGCCCCATCTGCGAGGAGCAATTCGATCACTTTCAGCGCAGGTGAGTGGCGCGTATCATCAACGTCTTTTTTGAAAGCAACGCCAAGCACCAATATCCGAACATCGGTAATGCTCTTCGGTAAATGTGCTACTTCATGGATAACCATGTCGCGTACATAGAAGGGCATAGACTCGTTCGTCTCAGCGGCGAGAGTAATGAAGTTTGTTTCGAAATCGTATGCCCGTGCTAACCATGAGAGGTAGTAGGGGTCAATTAGGATGCAATGTCCGCCGATGCCAGGTCCGGGATAGAAGGGCATAAAGCCGAAAGGCTTCGATGCCGCCGCATCAACAACTTCCCACATATTGATGCCGCCCATGCGGTCGCAAAGCTTTGCAAGCTCATTGACGAGTGCGATATTGACAGAGCGAAAGATATTCTCCAACAATTTTTCCATCTCCGCGACTTTCGGGCTTGAGACGGCGATGACTGAATCTATGACCTGCTCATTTGCGAGACAGGCAAGCTTCGTGCAATCTGGCGTTACACCACCGACGACGATCGGTGTATTTGCGGTATGAAATTTCTTATTACCCGGATCAATGCGTTCGGGGCTGAAGGCGAGGAAGAAATCTTCCCCTACTTTTTTTCCAGTAGCCTCTAAGATCGGCTGCACTAAGCCTTCTGTCGTATTCGGGTACGTTGTAGATTTCAGGATAATAAGTTGCCCAGCGCGGAGATGCTTCGCAAGCGATTCGGCTGCACCGCGAATATAACTGACATCAGGTTCTTTGTAGTCAGTGAATGGCGTCGGGACGCATATATAGATAATGTCGAGTTCTTCGGCTCCGTCATAGTTCGCTTGTGCGCGGAAGCTGCCATTGGCAACGGCAGTGCTCACGACATCATCGGCAATATCCTGAATGTAGTTCTTGCCTTGCTGAAGCGAGGTGATCTTGCGTTCATCGAGATCAATGCCGACAGTCGTAAAGCCTTTTGTCGCAAACTCCACGCCAAGCGGAAGCCCGACATAGCCTAAGCCGACAATGCCGATCTTCGCCTGTTTCGATCTGATCTTTTCTTCTAAACGTGTTGCGTTACTATTCATCCTGATTCCTGCGTATGAAAGCTTTGCCTACTATATATGCAAGCTCTATTTTGACGGGTTTCCGGCAAAACGACGTAAAACAGCCGTTTATGGTAAATACTTCCCCTATTAAGAGGGCAAAACGTTTGCCCTAAGCTCCCCGATGCTGTATATTTGTGTGAAAACAATAGCTATCTAACATGGTCAAGCGCGCCCCCGCATCGGTATTTGCTCTCTCATTTATCTTTTCTTGGTTCTACCGATTTTATTGGCTTTACAGCACAAAGGAAGAGATCGAGGAATTTGGTGTGCCGCAACATTCGATCTGGTTGTGTATCCTTCCTTTCGTCAGTGTGGCTTGGGATTGGGAGTATAGCAAGGGCGTCGAAAAAATAACTGGGGGAAAGATGAAGCACTGGGTATGCTTCTTGCTCCTTCAAACTCAGTTGATAGTCATGCTTATTTTCCTCATTTTCTTTGCTCCTTTTGACACAAATAAATTGACGGAAGCATTCAGTAGCTATCGCGGGACATTATTTGGTCTTGGTGCAATCCTCCTTGCTGTGTTGCAAAGCTTTTTCAATAAGGTCGCATGGGAAAGCACTCTCGAAAGAAACGAACGCCTCGAAATGGAGGAAAATGAACGCAAGATTCAAGAAAAGCGCAATGCCCTCCTCGCC
>JBKJHR010000115.1:0-13159 GCA_046598695.1 Kapaibacterium sp. (SeqCode) | reverse complement strand
TCCATTCAATAGCTTCGATAATTCTCTCATCGTCTGTTGCACGCGCAGAAACTGTCAAACCAGGTGCAACGTCATCGATCGCTTGGTGATGTGCGCTAGCAACCTCACCTTCTATTTGCCTTGTAATACGCTTAAGGAGTGTCCCCGGTTCGATGTGGATACCATTTGTCATGTCGATCTTCGTTACCCCATCTTCTTGAATGATCTTTGAATGAGAGGGGAGCCCTGCATGGGGAAGATCAGCGATCAATGTTCCACCATAATGCACATTGAGTAGTTGTAAGCCTCTGCATATTCCAAGAATGGGAAGTTTACGCTCATCGGCTTTTGCCGCCAGAGCAAATTCTATCTCATCGCGCTTTTCATCAATGTCGTCGCATAGTACACGCAACTCCGGTTTTCCATAACGGTCAGGTAGTACGTCGGAGCCACCCGTGAAGACGATGCCATCAATGATGTCAATAAGTGCGGGAGATGAAGTAAGGTTAATCACTTCTAATTCATGCTCTAATCTGCCTGCCGCTTTCTGCAATGCCTCACTATACTTTGAGTATTTTTCCTGATCTATTGGCGCGTAGGATAAACCGATTATCAATTTCATAATGTGATCGTATCTTTAATCTTTGCAAAAAACGCAACGTTGTTCTCTATGTCAAAATCAATATGCAAAACACCGATCGGGCATGGTGAAGTTACATTTTGATAGAATTCTTCGGACTTCACAATATCTTTCGTTGTCGTAATAATGAATTGACATTGTTCATGATATGCTTTCGTATAGATCACATCTATGATCTCGCTATTGTAGGAGGCATGGTCTTTCAGAGCAAGGGTATTGACAGTTGCACCGAGCGATTCCAAGAGTCTGTGGAATCTCTGTGGTTCAGCGATAGAACTTACTGCCAAGACTTTTTTGCCGCGAATGTCAGTAAGAATGATCTCTTCTTTATTCAACAACGTTATCTTTTTAGCCTGAAGTTTTGCTCGCATCGAAACGGCGTCCTTCTTAAGAGGAAGTGAAAATGTACTGTCATCCATCCGCAGAATAATATCAGCATCGTCAGTGACATTCATAGGCTCTCTATTCTTTCCGAAAGGGATGACATTCCCTTGTGACGCTTCATTCAAAAGCAAGATGTTACAATCGCGTTGTAACGCCAAATGCTGGAAACCATCATCGAGAATTATCACCTGCGCTCCGCGTTTGATGGCTTCCTTCGCGCCTTGGGCACGCTTTTCGGCGCAAATGATGATAACGCCGTCAAGTTCACGTGCGAAGACTTGCGCCTCATCGCCGCTTTCAGCTGTTGATGCAAGAATCTGTCTTCCATCAGATACGACGAGAAGCCCTTTTGATCTTCTCTTATATCCGCGAAGCACTATTGCAGGTTTGAGGTGCAGTTCGTCCCGAAGATATTCTGCAATGAGCTTTGTGATCGGCGTCTTCCCGCTTCCGCCAACGGTAACATTTCCCACAGAAATAACGGGGACATCAACCTTCACACTTGGCAGTGATCCTTTCTTATAAAGAGCTCTACGCAGGAGCATGAGCCACGCATACGGATTGAGGTAATCAAGCGCAGTCATCTTGAGGGTGTCGTTTTGAATTGTTCGGAGAGCTTCTGAAGCCAGTCGATCTGCTTTTCTTTTTCGATGGGGAATGACGAGATGTCTATAGTCTCTGCTTGCACTTCTATTGTAGAAAGCGGATAGGGAATTTCAAATCTATCCCATGATTTCATGAGCTTCATACCATCTCGGTAACGAATGCGAAGAAAGATCAGAGGGATACCAAGCTCTTTTGCTGCAATAAATGCACCACGTTTGAATTCTTCACGTGGTCCTCGTGGTCCGTCCGGCGTAAGGACGAGACGATCTGCCTCACCGCTTCTTACCATCTCTATCGCATCATTCAAAGCCTCTTTACCGTCATGCGAACTCGAACCTCGGGTAAGTCTGTATTCCCATTTCGTAAGTACTTTTGCAAGATGTTCTCCGTCATTGCTTTTGCTTACAAGTGCCACGGCGTTCTTCCGTGCAAGCCACCAACCACCGATCATTCGTGAATGCCAAAACGTTACGATGCAGCGTTCGGGCAAAGGTTCACCGTCCCACTTGGTGCGGAGCGTCTTGATGAGTGTGGAAAGTCCGGGGGGTAAGATCGCTGACATTACGTTTGAAATAGATACGATGCAACACGTTCCGAAGGAGTTCTGTCGCCATCGGAGTGCAACATTTGCCGTAACGTAGAAAGAGAAGAGGTAAATTCCTTTTTCCGAGACGCGACGTCTTTCAGTCCGTTCACAATGTTCGTTGGCGTAAAATCATTTTGAATAAATTCAGGGTACAGCGTTTTGCCGAGCACGATATTTACCAGTCCGATATTTGCTAATGTGACAAAACGCTTTGCGATTTGATATGTGGCAAAGCTGGTTTTGTAGCAAATGACTCCGGGCAACTGCATTAAACCTGCTTCAAGGGTAGTCGTGCCGCTTTTGAGAATTCCGAGCGAGCTATGATGCATCAACTGATGAATTTCGGCAGAGCTGCCGCGAAATGCTTTGATCTCGCTTGAAATTGGGTAAGCAATATCACCTATCTCCGATGAACGAATGACGATCTTCTCATACTCATTCTTTATATCAAATTCTATTGCAGCCTCGTACATCGTGTGAGCATGTCGTGCAACTTCCTCTTGTCTACTCCCCGGAAAAATAGCAAGCCATTTTTTTTGTGGATCGAAGTGATGCTGTTTTGCAAATTCTTCTCGTGATACGAATGATTTTTCCTCTTCTTCAACAAGTTCAGTGAGCGGATGCCCGACGAAATGCACTGCTTTCATCCCTGTATCCTTATATATCTTTTCCTCGAAAGGGAAGATCACGAGCAGCTCATCAACGTCAAGCACTATCTGCTTGATTCGCCCTGCTTTCCATGCCCATACTTGTGGGCTTACATAAAAGACAACGCGTATCCCGCGCTTGTGTGCTTCTTTGGCGACGCGAAGATTAAATCCAGGATAGTCAACAAGGAAGAGCGTATCGGGGCGAGTTGCTTCATTGTCAAGAAGAGCAATGATCTCATTGAAAACATTTCTGAAAAAAAAATACCTTTTTGCAACTTCGGCAAAACCAACGACGGACATTTCATCACTTGTATGAAGGAGCTTCAAACCGATCTTCTTGCATTCATCGCCCCCGATGCCATAAAGCTCAAGCGATTCATCTCGTTCATGGGCTAACTCTTGCGCCTTACGCAGAGCATGGGCAGCAAGTCTATCTCCCGAAGCCTCTCCCGCGATGACGAGAATTTTTTTCACGATGCTATCTCTCCAACAATGGCTTCAAATACTTTGCCGTGTACGAACCCTTTGCTTTGGCAACATCCTCAGGCGTTCCTTCGGCGACGAGTGTGCCGCCGCCATCACCGGCTTCAGGTCCGAGATCAATGACCCAATCAGCACTCTTGGCAACTTCGAGATTATGTTCGATCACGACGACAGAATGCCCCGAGTCAACGAGAGCATTCAGTGCTTTCAGAAGTTTTGCAATATCATCGAAATGTAAACCAGTTGTCGGTTCATCAAAGATGAAGAGCGTATTGTCATCAGTGGAATCAGCTAAATGCGATGCAAGTTTGATGCGTTGTGCTTCGCCACCCGAAAGTGTATTTGCAGGCTGCCCGATCTTGATGTAGCCAAGCCCGACATCATTCAAGCGTTGTAAGCGTGAGATAACACGTGGATAGCTTACAAAAAATGCGGTTGCTTCTTCTACGGTCATGTTGAGAACATCAACGATATTCTTCCCGCCAATCGTCGCTTCAAGAACTTCTTGCTTATAGCGAGAGCCGTTACAGACATCGCAAGTGAGATACATATCTGCCAAGAACTGCATTTCGACTTTGACGAACCCTTCCCCTTGACAATTCTCGCATCTGCCGCCGGGAATATTAAACGAGAAATGTCCTGGCTGCCAACCGCGTTGCTTTGAGAACGTTGTTTTCGAGAATGCATCACGGATATGATCGAAAGCGTTGACGTAGGTCGCGGGGTTTGATCTCGGCGTCCTGCCGATCGGTGTTTGGTCAACAAGCTGGATGTTGTTTACTTTTTCCGCGCCATCGATTGTGGCGAATGCCCCGACATTTGATACAGGTTCACCTTTTTCTTTGCGAAGTCCTGAATACAAACAATTATGTATGAGCGTTGACTTTCCCGAGCCTGATACACCCGTTACGGCAACGAACATTCCGAGCGGAATGCGCACATCTATATTCTTCAGATTATTCTCTGTTGCTCCGCGAATCCAAATCACATCTTTCGGACTAACGCGTCTGCGTTTTGCAGGGATTGGTATCGATAGCTTACCGCTAAGATATTTTTCGGTAAGCGAGTCCGCATTCTTTGCCGTGAAATTTTCAATTGCACCTGCGTAGACGATCTCTCCACCACGATTACCTGCGTTCGGACCGAAATCTACAATAAAATCTGCTGCTCGAAGCACATCCTCGTCATGCTCGACAACGACAACAGTATTGCCAAGATCGCGGACGCGGCGCAAGATGCCAAGTAATCTATCAGTATCTCGTTGATGCAAACCAATACTTGGCTCATCGAGCACGTAGAGTGTACCTGTCAGTGCACCTCCGAGAGAGCTTGCAAGCTGGATTCGCTGCGACTCTCCGCCGGAAAGTGTTTGCGAGAGTCTCTCAAGTGTGAGATAACCGAGACCAACGTCATCAAGATAGCGAAGACGTTTCTGGATTTCTTGTATAATTCTCTCGGCGATCTTATTTTCAAATTCTGTTAGCTTAAGCGCATCGAAATGTTCTCGTGCTTTCGTGATCGTCATCTTCACAATGTCGAACATCGTCAACCCATGCACTTTCACATAGAGTGCTGCAGGGCGAAGACGTGAGCCATGGCATTTTGTACAGACCGTGTAACCGCGATACCGTGATAATATCACACGGTAGTGCATCTTGTAGGTATGGGTTTCTAATTCGCGGATGAATCCCTTTAACCCGTCAAATGTCCTTCCATACCCTTCCCAGATCGTCTCTCGCTCATGCTCTGTGAGAAGTGCCCAGGGCACGTCAAGTCGGACTTCCGCTTCTTTTGCAACGGCGATGAGATCATGCAAGTAACTACCAAACTTCTGTCCTGTCCAACAGGCAATTGCGCCTTCACGCAGTGTCTTTTGTTTATCGGGGACGACAAGATTCATATCCACACCCACTGCACGTCCGAAGCCTTCGCATTCGGGACATGCACCAAACGGAGAGTTAAAGGAGAAAAGACGCGGATCAGGCTCTTCATAAGGAATGCCGTCATTGGCGCATTCAAATCTGTCGCTGAACTTTATCTCTTCGGTCTTTCCATCGGCGCGAAGTATGCAAATGATGGTTCTCCCCGAGCCTTCTTTGAAGGCAGTTTCAAGAGAATCTGCAATGCGTGAAGTTACAGTTTCATCATTGCCACGCCATACGAGGCGATCAACGAGAATGCGAACTTCATCGGGAGAGATCTTCTGCGGTGATTCATCCGAGAGTTCTAAGATCTTATCGAGGTCTTTCAAGACAATACGGAAAAAACCTTGTTCGCGCAAATTCTTCCATTCATCTTCGAGCGAATGCTTTTCGTGGCGATGCATCGGGAAGGTTACGTAAAACTTATCGCCGTCTTTGAGAACGTCTTTAAGTGCAGCAATAATGGAGCGTGGTGTATCCTTACGAACGACCGCACCGCATTTCGAGCAGTAGGTGACACCTATGCGGGCAAAGAAGACGCGGAGATAGTCATAAATTTCAGTTTGCGTTGCGACAGTTGAGCGTGGATTGCGGATAAGCGTCTTTTGCTCAATTGCAACAGCGGGGCTGATGCCTGTGAGGGAATCAACGTCAGGCTTTTGCATACGCTCCAAGAACTGACGGGCATAGACCGAAAGACTTTCGACATAACGCCGTTGACCTTCTGCATAGAGAGTGTCAAAGGCAAGCGAAGATTTTCCTGAGCCGCTTACTCCACTAAATACAATAAGCTTGCCACGAGGGAGGTCGAGAGATACATTCTTGAGATTATGAACGCGCGCCCCTTTGATACTGATCGGTCGCTTCGAGGACGGCAGAACTTCACGCACGTTGGGCGGAGCGGCAACTATCGGCTTTTTCTTTTTTGTGTTCGTAGCGATCATCTACTCTGTATAACGATATGCCGTTCCATAGTTACAACCAGTGGTGCGGACTTTTGTCCACGAGAAAAATAGGTAGCGTAAGTACTGAAGTCCGCGCCACTACGCTAAATATCTTTCTTTGATCACATTCAGATGATGTAGCTCATGTCCTGCAATAATATATCCTGCTGCGCGAACAGATAAGTTGTTCTTACTTGCAATGCCGATTCGGTTTAGCATTTCTTCATCAAAGGACTTGAAGAGCGAGATCGTGGCTTGGCGAACACCTGCATACTCCTCAAGAATATCGAGGATATTTCTTGCATCCGCTTGGGACGTTTTCGCGTAATCATTCTCTTCAAATCCTGGTAGCTCTGTTGCATCATTGCGTGCAAAGCAAAGTGCGCGGTAACAGAATATCCGTTCGGTATCGATGATATGAGAAAAGACCTCTTTGATAGACCATTTCTCAGGCGCGTAGCGATGTAGCAATTCTTCTTCCTCCAAATCTGAAGCGAGCGAAGTAACGCTCTCGGCCTGAGCACGGAAATAGCCGATCAGATCTTTAGATGGGACAAGCGTAACATAGCTTCCGTAATATGTAGCGTACTCCTGCGGTTCTGGAGGAGTGATAAGTGGGTAAATTTCCATACTATGCAATAGTCTGATGGAGTGGGTCTTCGCGTTGGAATGCGTCAGTTCCGTTGGTGAAGCGTTCAATGTTTGGGCGAATTTCTGCAAGGTCGAAGAAATGTTTGCCTGCCGCATTCCGGAGTTCACGTGCAACCGTATCTTGCGTCGAAGCGACAATGACACGCTTTCCATAACTACGAAGCAGTTCAACAGCGCGTTCGAAATCACCATCACCTGTCACAAGAACGGCAGTATCATACTGAGCAATTGTGGTGAAGAGATCGATCGCCATTTCCAGATCAAGATTTGCCTTGCGTGTTAACTCTCCCGATACGTCATCGCGGAAATACTTAATGCTCTTGACGCGAACAGTATAGCCGGCATGATTCAAGTAGCCATAAAAACGTTGTTCACGTGGGTCGGGCGGCATTTTCTGTGAGGCATACCAAAACGCATCACCGATCGCGGCGTTGTGAGTGAAGTGTTCAAGAAGTTTGCGGGGATCAAAGAACCAACCGAGTGATCGTTGTGCGTAGTACGCATTTTCGCCATCTACAAACACCGAGACACGGTTTGTCGGCTGTTGAAACAGAGGATGAAGTGATGTATCCATTATTCCTATCATATAAAGAACGCATTTGATTTCAAATGCGAATAATATTAATTACTGTACACGAAAACCAGTTGCCGCATCGAAAAGATGAACCGTGCTTGCTTCGATTTCAAATGCAAGCTTCATCCCAACGGCAGAGTCACGAATCGAATCAAACCCTTTTACACTTGCAACAAGTGAACCTGTGGAACCGAGCGAAGACGAGAGATAATAGTTCGTCATTCCGCCAAGAGGTTCGACCAGTACAAGCTCGCCGATAACGATTCCGTCAGCGGCATGGTCAGATGCAGGTAATCCAACGGAAATTGACTCAGGTCGGATTCCCAAAATGACATCTTTTTTTTCTCCTCCAATAAATGGGGGTAGTGATATGCGAAATTCCCCAGAGGTAAATACACCTTGCTCATCAATTCTCCCAGAGATCATGTTCATCGCCGGAGAGCCAATAAACCTTGCTACGAAGGACGTCGCGGGCTTACGATAGATATTCGCCGGTGTATCGAACTGTTCAAGTTGCCCGTTATTCAAGACGGCAATTCTGTCGCCCATTGTCATTGCCTCGGTTTGGTCGTGGGTGACGTAGAGCATTGTGATTCCGAGCCGCCTTTGCAATTCCTTCAATTCAGCGCGCATCTCCGAACGAAGTGCGGCATCGAGATTTGAGAGCGGTTCATCAAAAAGAAAGACTTGTGGTTGGCGGACAATTGCTCTTCCAAGTGCAACGCGTTGACGCTCACCACCTGATAATTCTTTTGGTTTGCGATCAAGCAATTTTGTGAGAGAGAGCATTTCTGCGGCTCGTCGTACTTCACGGTCGATTGTGTTCTTGTCGGTTTTGCGGATCACAAGCGGGAAGGCGATATTGTCATAGACGCTCAGATGTGGATAGAGCGCATAGTTCTGAAAGACCATTGCAACGTCCCTGTCTTTCGGATGCAGATCGTTTACCTTTCTACCACCAATAATAATTTCCCCGCCAGAAATTTCCTCCAATCCTGCTACCATTCTTAGCGTTGTGGATTTCCCACAACCTGATGGACCTACCATTACGATAAACTCGCCTTTCTCTGCTACGAAGGAAATGCCTCGAACAGCATCGTTCGTATTCGCATATTTTTTTTCGACGTTACGGAGTTCGAGATGGGGCATTCGTGATAATATATTGATTTATGCTTTTTCTAATCGGATGCGGAATGTCGTGCCTTTTCCGGGCGCAGAATCCTTGACGAAGAGTTTGCCATGATGGTATTCTTCAACAATGCGCTTCGCAAGCGAAAGCCCAAGACCCCATCCGCGTGCCTTCGTGGTATAGCCAGGTCGGAAGATGTCCTTCCGTTGTCTGCTGTCAAGTCCTTTACCCGTATCGGTAATGTCAATGAGGACTTTGTCTGATTGATCAAGAATATGAATAGTGATCGCGCCACTCTGTGCCTCGATCGCTTCGATCGCGTTCTTGACGATATTCTCTATGACCCATTCAAACAATTCACGGTTATATTTCACTTCTACTTCATCATGGTCGGTATCGAGTGTGAATGAGATCGTCTTGCCAAGTTTCGGCATTCTATCGTCAAGATAACCCATTACCTGCGAAACTGACTCTACTATATTCTGTACTTTGAGATCTGGTATAGAGCCGATCTTGGAGAAGCGTGTAGCAATACGGTTCAGACGCTCTGTATCCTTTTGAATCTCATCGGCGATCTGTGCCACCTCCTTTGGCATTTCAGCATTGAGCCTCAACATCTCCGTCCAGCCTAAGATAGAGGAAAGTGGAGTGCCAAGTTGATGTGCTGTTTCTTTTGACATCCCTACCCAGATATTTTGCTGTTCGCTACGTTTCAAATACGAGAAGCTCAAGTAACCAATGATCGCAACGACTGCACCAAGTAATAACTGAATGATGGGCAGATTCTCTATTTGCGATAGAATAATGCTATCCCCGTAATGAATGTAATTGGTAATAGTGACGCTGCTAGTTGTTGGATCTTTATAAGTAATTTTCTCAGGTTGATGTTGCTTATCCATTCGCTCCATTTCTTTTCGCAAGAAAGCAAGCTGCGAGGCAGAGTCAAGCGTTGAATCAAGAGAGATGTTCGGATTAAATTTTCGGTATGATCCCATTCCGTAGCTTGGGATGTCGTCCTTATCGGTAAGAATAACGGGGACACCGGAGTTACGTGTATAGTCCGTAATTAATTGATAGAGTGTCGCATCAGGCTCTTCTGCATTTTGGAAATAGCGAAGGGCATCGGCGAAAAGTTTGGCGACGCGCTGCTCGCGGACTTTAAGTTGTGAGACGAGCTGATGAGAGTAGAGCAATGTCCCGATCACGATGCCAACAGATGTCAGAAGAAGCGCAAGCTTGATCTGTGTTGAGGGTGGTAGGCGAATCGTACTTTTCGATCGTGGGGAATTCATCGCGAAGTACAACACTTTCAGAGAGAACCAAGTTACGAGAGAAATGCAGGAGTTAGCAGGAGGCTCTAAGCTGATCTCCCAATTTGATAGCAATAACACAAACGTCAAAATCTGTGGCTACCAAAAAAAATGGTCGTCTTTTTTTTATAGACGACCACTTTCTTTAGATGTTATTTTTTCTTCTTCGCCGGTTTTGCTTTTGCTTTTGGCTTCGGTTTGGGTTTGGGTTTCGAAACCGCTTTCTTAGCAGGTTTCACTGTTTTTTTCGGAGCTGCTTTCTTTTCAACCTTCTTGGCTGTCTTGGCGGGAGCTTTCGCGGCTTTTGTTTTTGTTGGGGCTGGGCGTTCGCCGAGCTTCTTTAATTCCTTTTCGGTTTCGACTAGGTCCTTCTTTGAGACTTTCTTCTTGCCGCCAAACAATTCCATTTCCTCACGAGCATCGCGTTCTTCTGGCGTTTCTGTCTTAAGTGAGGCGAGGATCTCAAGCTCTTCTTCGGTTGGAGGAAGTGGCTGACGTTTTTGGATCGTGCGCGGCACAAGCGGTATTACTGGTGCCTTTGCTACAGTCGTAAGAATTTTCCCTGTAGCTAATGCTGCTGATCTGTCAATGATAAGATCAATGAAGCGTTTGCGTGGGATAGGCTTGAGGATCTGAAAGCCCTTCTTTGCGTATTCAAGCATAAACTCACACTCGCTGCCGTCGCTCTTTATGAACGTCACAAGGTATTGCCCAGGTATAAGATGCGGCACCTTCAAGATGCTTCGGGCTGTGCCAAAAGATGGCATCATCATACGTGTTGCCGTCATTCCGAGGACGCGGAAGACGAGAATACCTGGTTCGACCTTATAGCGAACAGCAATTTCGTAACGAAAACTCGAAAACTCCTTCGAGGTCTCGAAGCTGAATGTTGTGAATTCGCGTCCTGAGACATCATCGAACATCTTGCCGATGTAACAGCGGTATTCGACTTCTTTTACTGGAGGTAGTGGTTCCATTGTTCTTCCTTTATGTTTAGGTGAGTTATTTGCTTCAAATTTACGAAATTATTACGCCGAAGCCACTGCGTCTGCTATTGTAACACGGAGCTGTTCCCCTGTTGCCATATTCTTGACTTGGATCTCTCCAGTTGCAAGCTCGTCTTCCCCAATAATAATGACGTTAGCGGCTTTTGTACGATCAGCATCCCGCATCTGTGCTTTCATTGAACGACCCATAAGGTCATAGATGACGCTCTTACCCTTCTTCCGAAGCTCAGAGGCGAGTTCTATGACCACAGGAAGGGCATTCTCCGTTTGGATAACAATATAGTAGTCAGGGGCAGGGGCTTGCGCCTCAGCACCACGAAGTTTTTGCAATACCAGCACCAATCTCTCAACTCCCGCCGCAAAACCGACAGCCGGTATTGCCGTACCGCCCAGTTGTTGGATCAGCCCGTCATATCTGCCTCCACCACATAATGCATCCTGCGCGCCAAGATCACTGGATGTTAGCTCAAAAACTGTTCTTGAATAATAATCAAGCCCTCGGACAAGTGTAGGGACGATGCTGAATGAAATCTGAGAAGATCGTAAGAGCGATTGCAATTGCTCAAAATGTGCAGCATCGGCTTCGTCAAGATAATCGAGAATGATCGGGGCACTCTTGGCAATTTCCTGGTCGCCGGGATTCTTGGAATCAAGTACACGAAGTGGATTCGTCGTAAGTCTTCGTTGACTATCTTCCGAAAGGTTGTCTTTTTGAGTTGCGAGGTATTCAACAAGTTTTTCTCTCCACAAAGCACGGGATGTTGTCGAACCGAGCGTATTCAACTTCAGATGAAAATTCGAGAAACCGAGCTTTTGATAGATCGCAAGTGCGAATGCGATCACTTGCAGATCAGCAAGAGGATTTGCAGCACCTAAGACTTCAACCCCAAATTGATGAAACTGTCGTTGCCTTCCCATCTGCGGACGTTCGTAACGGAACATCGGCGCACTGTTGTAATAGAGCTTTTGGCACGCACCCTGTTGGTTCACAAGGTTATGTTCAAGCACTGCTCGGACAACGGAAGCGGTTAGCTCAGGACGAAGTGCCATCTCCTCACCACCTTTATCGGTGAAAAGATACATTTCTTTCGCGACAATATCCGTTTCTTCTCCGACGGATCGTTTAAAAAGTGTCGATTGCTCGAAGATCGGCGTGCGAATTTCATCATAGCCGAAAAGGCGCGCAGTTTCATTAACAGCCTGCTCGATCTCCTGCCAAAGGTAGGATTCGGGTGGCAGAATATCTTTTGTTCCGCGAGGAGCTTTGAGGCTTGCCGCCATTATTCTCCTATCCTTATTTCTTCGGCAGTGAAAATATCCATGACCTCTTGTGGCGTCTTTGCAGCAAGGAGTGAGGCACGCGCAGAATCGGAATTCATCACCTTCGATGCGCGAGATAGTAGCTTCAAGCGTGTACCAACATCGCTATCACGGCTAATAAGCAAGAGCACCAAGCGCACCGGCTCGTTATCCATTGACGAATAATCAAGTGGCTTCTTTGTGGTGGCGAAGGCAAGGATAATGTCACTGACGGCATCAGTTTTCCCGTGAGGTATGGCGAAGCCTTTGCCAACGCCTGTTGACATGATGCGTTCGCGCTCAAGGATCGCGGCGCGTACTTTATCCTTATCGGTCATCAACGGATTTTTTGCCGCAAGATCGACCATTGCATCCAACAGATCTTCTTTTGTTTCGGCGTCCAACCCGATCGCAATATATTCAGGACGAAGATAATTTATCAGTTTCATGTACACTTTTGCGTTATATCGTGTATGCTCCAAAATGGAGAATGCAAAAATACGGGGAAAGAATCGTCTTAGTTTTGCATTATGAGAATTTTAGGAATTGACCCCGGTACGATTATTACGGGTTTTGGAGTTATTGACATACCCCAAAAAGGTAAGGGAAGCTATACGCTGGTGGAGTTTGGCGCGATCAACGCAGGTCGGTATGCCGAGATGCCAAAGCGTCTGGCACTGATCTTTACGAGATTGCAAGAAGTGATCCTTCGCACTAAACCCGACGAATTTGCCATCGAAACGGCATTCTATGACAAGAGCGCACAGTCAGCGATGAAACTTGGTGGCGCGCGCGGTGTTGCTTTAGTTGCCGCCGAACTTGCCGAATTGGAAATCGCCGAGTACGCGCCCCGTGTTATCAAGAAAGCAGTGACGGGAAATGGAAATGCTGCGAAGTCGCAAGTGGAATGGATGGTAAGGAAAATGCTTTCTCTTCCCGAGAAAGAGAAAAAGCTTGCCGACGCATACGACGGACTTGCTATCGCACTGACGCAT
>JBKJHR010000094.1:0-3560 GCA_046598695.1 Kapaibacterium sp. (SeqCode) | reverse complement strand
TATATGGGCTTCCTTGGTATGCTCACCGGAGTCCCACTGGCTGGCGTCATTATTCTTTTTGCCCGTGAGTACCGTCAATCAATAGAAACTTTTGCAAATACCCCCGCGTGACAGGATCACTCATTTTAGTATCTACCCCCATTGGTAATTTTGATGATATATCACTGCGAGCTATCGAAGTGATAAAAACATGTGACATTCTTCTTGTCGAAGAGCGCAAGCCTGCTAACAGATTGCTCTCTTTGCTTGGCATCAAACGGGAGTACTTGCTTCTCAACGAACATACGAATAAAGAAACAACAGAAGAGGCATTCGACGCATTGCTTGATGGTAAGACTATAGCCGTCATCTCTGATGCTGGAACTCCTCTTATTGCTGATCCAGGATTTCTCCTTGTCCGCAAGGCATTAGAAATAGGGATAAAAGTTACATCAGTGCCTGGAGCATCATCTATACTCCCAGCACTTCAATTGAGTGGTTTTTCATTATTATCGTTTACATTTGTTGGCTTTCTTTCTAGGGATAAGACAGAACGAGCGGCAGAACTCCGTAATCTTCGAGACCGCAAAGAGACCCTCGTATTCTTAGAGGCACCATACCGTCTGGCACAGATAATAGATGACCTTGCAAAAGGGATCGGCGAGAAACGCGAAGCAGCTATCTGTTGCGACCTTACTACAAAAGAGGAGAAGATCATCAGAGGTACATTTACAGAAATACGTGAGCATTTTCAGCAACATCCCTTCAAAGGCGAGTTTGTGATCGTGGTTCATGGGGCAGGTAGGCGCAGATGAGATGGGTTTCTGCCCTAAAGAGAATAAAATCACATTGCGCACTCCTTTGTTCTTATTCTGTGGCTCGTCACTACTGCATAAGCACCCTGCTTTGTCTCTTCTGCTGTATTTCAACCGATGCATTGTCGCAAGACTATCGGTTGAAGTTCTCCATCCATAGTTTTACTGATTCCGTTTTTGTCGCGAGTGAGGGTTTCCCAATCTCTTCGACCTTTACGCTTGCTATTGACTCTACTCTGATTCTTCGACCAAATGCGGATTACATCTATGATTCACTTAGTAATACATTTACACTAAGCTCCGCATTGCGCGATCTGCTCTTTACGAAAGCCTCAACGGATTCGAGTAAAAGATCATACCAACTCAGTATTTCCTATCGGTCATTACCCTTCAAACTTAAAAGAGAATATAGCATCAATACTCTAGATTTTGATACCACGGGTATCATCAAGAGCATAGAAAAGCAGGGACAACCAATTCAGGTATTAGTACCTCCACCCACTGATCTTACATTCAGACGAAGTGGCGGAATCACTCGTGGGATACAATTTGGATCGTCACAGGACGCAACATTCCGTAATAGTTTTAATTTAACGTTCTCTGGAGAAATAGAGAAAGACCTGAAATTTAGTGGTGCCCTTTCCGAGGAATCTGCCGCTATTCAGCCGGAAGGTAACACTCTCTTGCTCCGTGAACTTGATCGCATTTATATTACTGTTGAAAAGGAAAAGACCTTCCATGCCACTTTGGGAGATTTTATCGCATCAAATACAATCTATAACCACACAACTGATAGCGGAAGAAAAATTCTTACCCCAGCCTTCGGAACATATAGTCGTAAGGTGCTCGGCGGTACGGCAGGTCTGCGTTTGGGGAATTCAGCCTTCAATGCGACTGCCTCATCATCTCGCGGCATATTTCATACAAATCTCTTCCAAGGACAAGAATCGTTTCAAGGACCATTTCGTCTTTCAGGCAAGAACGGTGAGCGAACGCTGATTATTATCGCAGGCTCCGAAAAGGTATATCTCGATGGGGTTCTACAATCTCGTGGGGACAATCAAGATTATGTGATTGATTACGGACTCGCTGAGGTTCGCTTCCAACCACGCACTATCATTACTACCGCATCTCGTATCCATGTTGACTTCGAATACACGACGGAAAATTATAGCCGTTCACTCATTGCTGGCGATGCTTCAACTTCAGCGTTCTCCGACAATGTTCATCTTCACACATATTATTTCCGTGAAGGTGACGATCAGGATGCTCCGAGGAATCTCACTCTCACCGATGCCGATAAACAAGTACTCTCCAACGCTGGAAGCAATCCATTAAAAGCAGCACGTTCTGGTGTAATAAATATTGGAAGAGACTCGACAGGAAGACCGAAGGGGAGTTATATTGCTTTTGATACCGTCATCCGCCTTACGCCAACGCATGTATATCGCTACTCACCGCTTGATAGCAATGCTAATTATTCTGTATCGTTTGGATATATAGGCTTTGGTAAAGGTTCGTACATTAGACGTTCTTCTCTTGAATATGCATTTGTTGGAAGTGGGCTTGGTGATTACGACACGATAATCTATATTCCTCTGCCACGTTTACATCAAATCCTTGGGGGTATCATAGAGATCACACCCGTGAAGCAACTTCAACTCAGCGGTGAATATGCTATCTCAAATCTAAATGTAAACAGATTCGCTCCGAACGCTTCATTTATTGATGATGCCTATAAGGCGCATCTTGTTTTTACTGAAGGAATTGCTCTCTCCTCATCCACAAAAGCCTCTGTTATATTTGATGCCTTCACCCAACAACGAAAAGCACAATTTCTGAGCGTCGATAGAGATCATGCACCGGAGTATCTCAGAAATTATGGCATTGAGGCACAACCTGCAGACATCACATCAATTTTTGACGGTGCAGAAGAAGAATGGAAAGCGAATCTTCTTGTCTCGGTCGGAAGATTTTCATTACAGAATAGTCTCGGCTCGTTGCGTACCGCACAAAATGGTTATCGGGCAACGAACTATAACTTAATCGCTACAAGTACTGACGACTCTCTTTACCTTCCAGAATTGCGGCTTTCCTATGAGAACATTCCGACGTCAATCGCTATAAACGATCGCAGTTCACGATGGAAAAGATTCTCAACTGAGTTTTCTAAAATTATTCTTTTCGAAAAATCTTCTGTTCGTCCCTTTCTCATTTTGGGAGACGAAACCCGCAGTACAAACTTTAATACACTCCCCGATTCACTTACCAACGAAAGCTTTACGCGTAACCAGATTCATATTGGGACAGAAATTTCACTTCATGACGTCGGCAAGTTCGGCTTACGTGCCCAATTCGGTTTAGAAGATAGCGCTCTTGCTGGAAGATTTACAAGAGTGAATCATAATCAAACGTATTCACTCAATTCCCACCTCGATCAACTCTTTGGATTTACTGCAGATCTTGATGCTGGATATAGAAGAAAGCAATATGTTGATTCTGTTTTCAAGCAAAAAGCAGGTGGTGATCAAGATGGTATCTTCATTCGTTTTTCGCCACAATATCGTTCAATGAACAGCTTTGCCTCCATTGACGGCATTTATCAAGTCACAAGTGATAGAAGCGCAAAACTCGAACGGGTATTTCTTGCAGTGGTACCCGGAACAGGAAACTATCATTATCTCGGCGATCTCAATGGCAACAACAGGCAAGAACCGAATGAGTTCGAGTCTGCAAGATATAGTGATCAGGGGAATTATATTCTGG
>JBKJHR010000212.1:0-4980 GCA_046598695.1 Kapaibacterium sp. (SeqCode) | reverse complement strand
TGAATGGTAATGAGGCAAGGAACACGCTCGATCATACCCAATCTCTTTACGGTGATGAATCTCTTAATTGCAATGAATCCACTGAAGAGATTCATCACCGTAAAGAGATTGGGTATGATCGAGCGTGTTCCTTGCCTCATTACCATTCAGCCATTATCGTCTCGCCTGCGACCATGATCTCTCCTTCTTTTACCAATATCTTGGCCGAAGGGGGGAAATACACATCAACGCGAGAGCCAAATTTTATCATTCCAAATCGCTCACCAACTTTTACAGATTCTCCTTCTCTTAACTCACATACAATGCGCCGTGCGACAAACCCAGTTACCTGCGAGAAAAAGAGTTTTCGCCCATTGGAGTTAATGCCGATATTCTGACGCTCATTAACACTTGCTGCAGCTTCGTCACTTGCGACACGGAATTCGCCTTTGATATACCTCAAATGTTCAACGACCCCGCTTACTGGATTGCGATTCACATGTACGTTAAGCGGTGACATGAAGATCGAAACCATACGTGCCTTGCCCGTGAGATATTCTCTTTCGTCAACGTCCTTAATGAGTACGATCTTTCCGTCAGCAGGGGAAATGATAAGGCTTTCGAGCGGCTTACTTTTAGCATCAATTGTCCGGTTGGGATCGCGGAAAAAATTGAGAGAGAATATGGTAAGGAATGCAGCGATGGCGAAGCAAATGATCTTCACCCAACGTTCGTCCGTCCATAGGCCTAAGCCAAGTAGGACGACTACAGTGATCGCTACTGCGACCATTACATCTATTCCGTAACGAGTTAGCATTGATGGAAAATTAAGTTGTTACCCTCTTCAACATCTCAGCATACGCGCCTTCGACATTACCGAGATCAAAGCGGAAGCGGTCTTTGTCCATTTTCTCACCAGACTTGGCATCCCAGAAGCGGCATGTATCGGGAGAAATTTCATCACCGAGCAGAATCTCTCCTTTGTGCTTACCAAATTCTAATTTGAAGTCAACGAGATCAATACCGCGCTCAGAGAAAAATACTTTCAAGAGGTCATTCACTTTTAGCGCTTGTTCGTGGATGTGATCTATGTCTTGTTTTGTTGCAAGTTCAAGTGCTATGGCATGGCTTTCGTTGATGAGAGGGTCACCAAGGTCATCTCTTTTATAGCTGAACTCGAACGTTGGCTCTTTGAATACAACACCTTCCGTCGCTCCGTAACGCTTCACGAATGAACCTGCGGCACGGTTACGAACGATCACTTCGAGAGGGATGATCTCTAATTTCTTGATGAGCATCTCATTTGCTGACAACTGTTCAACAAAATGCGTCTTTATCCCATTGGATTCTAAGTATTTGAAGAGGGCACAGGCGACAGTGTTATTCACAACACCTTTCGATTCCCAGGAGCCACGCTTCTCACCATTAAACGCAGTGGCATCATTCTTGAATTCTTGAATGACAAGATCGGGGTTGCCAACAACCGACCATACTTTTTTTGCTTTACCTTCGTAGAGTTGTACGTCTTTTTGCGCTGATGACATATTTCGCTTACTGAAAAAATCCGATGTTAACTCCGAAATTGAATACAAGCCCTGAGCCTGTCACATCCTTCAACGATGCTTCGTCTCCGAGGCTCACATCCCCATCCACTTTCCATGTCCCCATTGCTGTAACCTGATATCCTGCTGAGAGGTTGAACATCATGAAGTTGACGGGCGAATACTCAAAAGTGATACGAGGCTTGACAAGGATAAAGCTTGACGAGTATGTATGTGTAATGTTATTTGTTGGCGAATCAAAGTCTGCACTTATATCAAACTTCGTGCGGTTTGCGGCTTGCTTTGCTTCGATATCTATTCCGCCAAGACCAATTTCCGTACCGACAAGGAATTTGAATCGATCACTATGAATTGGTAGTGCATAGTCAACCATCAATCCACCGTAACCGATCGAATACTTCAACGAACGAGTTACGGATTGCCCTGATGTTGTCGTATCTGGTACACAACATTGTTCTGTCTTACCGCCATACCCCATTCCGCCAATACGGATGTTGCGGATGTAAGGGAATGGGATAAATCCCTGTCCACCAAACATTAACACTTGTGAAGCGACATCTTTATGAACGAACGGTTGAGCGATGTTTGTATTGAACGAAGTAAGATCTGGCTTGAAATACGCGAGAGAAAATCCTCCGCCGATCCATGAATAGGTTGGGTTGTCGTCACGTTCTTCGTAGATTTCCGAATCGCGATATTGTGTTGAATCAACAGCAATTCCCGTAACGGGCTGTGCTACAATACGGCTTATGAAGCCGAAAGAGAAAAGGACGAATGTGCAAATACTTAAGCGAGTTAGCTTGTTCATATCGAACTGATTTTAAAAATGTTTCCCTAATTAACAACCGAACGACACTCAGCATTCGATAATTCAATGGCAAATGAAGAAGAATTAATCCCCCGTCAGCCAAAGCCTGAGCGCGGTGCTATCCTCGAATTGACCACTGAAACGATTGCTTTTGAAGGCAAAGCCGTTGCGCGACGTGAAGATGGCTATGTGGTCTTCGTTGAAGGGGCGTTGGCAGGCGAGAAAGTCAAAGCAGAGGTCTTCAAGGCAAAAGGAAGCTTTGCCGAGGCGCGACTTGTGAACGTCATTACTCCCTCCCCTGATCGTCGTGAGCCAATTTGCCCAGATTTCGGTACCTGTGGCGGCTGCGCATTGCTCCACATGAATTATGATGCACAAGGGTTTTGGAAAAAGCGTCAGGTGACGGAGATATTCCAAAGAATTGGCAAAGTGGATGAGCCTCCTGTCCGCGATACTATTGGAAATGATAACAGAGAGTATCATTATCGCAATAAAATGGAGTTCAGCTTTAGCGAAGAACGCTGGCTCTCCAAAGAAGAGATTGGGACTGATGGTGCATTCGATAGATTTGCACTCGGTTTGCACGTCAAAGGGAGATATGACCGTGTAATGGATACCAAGCAATGCTTTATTGCCCACGAAGCAGTGACAAAGGTCTTAGGTCTGACTCGTGCCTTTGCAAGAAAGAATAATCTCAGAGTTTTTGAACCTGATACCTGCCCAGAAGGAATTCTTCGCTTCCTCGTTATTCGCAATAGCCATTCGACAGGCGAGATGATGATAAATTTTGTTGCTTCGCATTATGACGAAGACTTGATGAAAAACTATGCTGATGAATTGCATTTAGCAATTCCGGAAGTTTCAACTGTAATTTGTAACATAAATTCTCGTCGTGCACAAGTTGCACAAGGAGAGAAGGAGTTTGTCATAACCGGATCTGGAATTATTACCGATACGATAGGTGGGGCACAGTACCAGATATCAGCAAATTCTTTTTTTCAGACGAATACGCTTCAGGCAAATACACTGTACGAAATTGGCAGAGAATTTGCCGACTTGAAGCCGAATGATGTTCTGTGGGATCTGTATTGTGGAGCTGGGACGATCACTCTCTTCGTAGCTCCATACGTTAAATTCGCTCTTGGTATTGAGCTTGCAGAATCTTCAATTCATGATGCACATGAAAATGCCAAGCGCAACGGCGTGAAGAATGTTGATTTCGTTGCAAGTGATCTTCGCAAGGCACTCGTCTCCACGGAGATGCTTGCTCATTTTCCTCGCCCGGATGTATTGATGATCGATCCTCCAAGAAGCGGGATGCACCCTGATGTCATTCGTGAAATTCTTGCGCTTACACCTGAGCGTATTAGTTATATTAGTTGCAATCCGGCGACGATGGCGCGTGATATAGAATTACTCTCCGAAAAATATGAGCTACTTGCGTTGCAGCCTGTTGACATGTTCCCGCAGACATGGCATATTGAATGTGTAGCAAAGTTGCGAAGGAAGTAGGAAAAGGGGATCAGAAAAATTCATCGTAGGGGCGAGGCAAGCCTCGCCCTCCCCGTATTCCCAACTCACAACTAAAAACTACCCACTGGTGCCCAGGTCTTACACATACCCCAAATAGGTGCCCGTTAGGGTATCGTAACTACTATATAAAACAACGTTTTAAGTTTACACACAACACGCCCACTTTGCTGTTCTTATTTGCTAAATGTGAGTGCTATTTTCCCAACAGAGAAGACCCTTCCATCATGATTGAAAAGAACATTGTAAATACCGCGAGGCAATAGAGAAAGATCAAGCCTTTGCTTTCCTTCATTTGATAATGTAGTTCTTGATACTTCTCTGCCAAGTATATCCATTACATAAACTGGTACACCTGTTTTATCAATGGATTCAATGTTAAAAATACCAGATGTCGGATTGGGGTAGAATCGGGTAGCATGAACGATTGGTTCTATCAGTTCTACGCTTGTCTTATTATATTCACCTCGGAAAAGCACTGACCGTATGACAAAGCCCGGTGCTCCGAAGGCTGCAATCGGGTGCCCGTCGTTCGAAATTTCCATTCCAAAGCATTTTGCAGCTACATAATCAGTGTCAATAATAATAGAATCTGCCTTCCATGTAATTCCACGATCAATGCTTATCAAATAATGTCTATTATCCCCACCTCCAGCAAAGATTGTATCGCGCTCAAGAGAGCTAAGATATTTAATACGAGGAATCGTCGCAATAGGAAAGAGTGATGGCGTACCCCAACTTTTTCCACCTGTCACAGAGCGCATAATCGTACCAAAGGATTGACCAAAGGTATTGGTATCTTTAGGCCAATAGGAGCCAACGGCAAATACGGTATCTCCTGCTCCGAATATACAACGCGTAAATACATGCCGATGCTTCGGATCATCTATCAGCTCATACGTAAGCTTGGTTGAGTCAAATGTCTGAAAATTATCTGTCGTTGTGTAAATAGGGCCATAACCATACTTATAGAATGAAAACTTCCCTCCACCAAAAGAATGTCCTGAAAAATAGTTGTCACCATGAAACAGATGGTTTATCCAATGCTCACCTCCATCAATCGTCGTAAAGATAAGACTATCATAACCTACAGAAATAACA
>JBKJHR010000185.1:0-3262 GCA_046598695.1 Kapaibacterium sp. (SeqCode) | reverse complement strand
GAGATGTTCTTTGGCTCGCTTCTATACGTAGCAAGTGTGGAGAGATAGCGCTCAGAGACAGGGGCATCATCAAGAGAGATAATATCTTCAAGATCACCTAATGACACAAGTTTGGCTCGGCGCTTGATCGCTTCTTGGGAAAGAAGTTTTAGCGTGTTCTCATAACTCACTCTTCCTTTTGTGAAATCTTCTATAGAAATACCTTTGTCGGTGAATTCTATCCAATACTTACGGCTCGTCTGCGCATTGGCAATCTGCGCAAACATGAGGCATACGAAAAGAAGCAGAGATATTCTTCGCACCTCTTGGGTATTAGAATGATGATTCTTTTGCAAGACGTTCAATGAGTGCAACAGCAGTAAAGCCTTCCGCTTCGGCATTAAAGTTCATTACCATACGATGGCGAAGTACAGGAACCGCAAGCGAACGAATATCCTCGATATTCGGAGTGAACCGTCCATCGAGCAATGCACGTACTTTTGCACCAAGCACCAAGAACTGCGATGCACGTGGACCTGCGCCATAGCTCACATACTTTTTCACATACTCAGGAGCAGCGGCGTTTTTCGGCCTTGTCTTTGAAACCAACTTCACAACGAACTCAACCACATTATCTGCAATTGGCACATGACGAACAAGCTCTTGGAAAAGCATAATGTCTTTCGCCGTCATCACTTTGTCCAACGTCGGCTTATATTCACTCGTCGTTTTCTTTACAATATCGATCTCTTCGCGTTCGGAAGGATAATCAAGCCAGAGATTCAGCATGAAGCGATCAAGCTGTGCTTCGGGAAGCGGATAAGTACCTTCTTGCTCAATTGGATTTTGGGTGGCAAGAACAAAGAACGGCTCGTCAAGAGTGTAGGTCATATTCGCTGCCGTGACCTTGTGTTCTTGCATCGCTTCAAGCAATGCAGCTTGTGTCTTCGGTGGCGTGCGGTTGATCTCATCGGCAAGAACGATATTCGCGAATACCGGACCTTTGATAAAACGAAATTCCTTCGATCCTGTGGAAATATTTTGCTCTAATATTTCTGTGCCAGTAATATCAGATGGCATCAGATCAGGAGTAAACTGAATGCGGCTGAACTTCAGATCAAGCACACTCGCAAGCGTACTAATAAGAAGCGTCTTCGCTAAACCAGGCACACCGACAAGAAGACAATGCCCTTTTGCAAGCAAAGCAACGAGGAGCTGATCTACGATCTGCTCTTGTCCGACGATGACCTTCGCGACTTCATCGCGAGTTGCTTTGTACTTTGCAGTAAGTTGCTTCGCAAACTCGATCTCTTTCCCGTCAAAATGTGAGGTCATGGACCGCTGTATTTTTTCTTCCACGTTTCTTTAACTGACTATCGTAAAATTCTGATCAAACACTTGTACATCACCGAACATACCCATTTCGTTTTTGAGAACTTCGGCATTTCCCGATGCTACTATTGTAACCGCTTCTGGATGAAGGTGCGTTTCCGCCATTTCTAAAAGATCATCTTTCGTGACAGCGGCGATCTCTGCACGGAACGTGTCGTAATAGTTTGACGGTGCTCCGTACATCGGTATCAAAGCCAATCTACCAGCTACTTGTTGAGGAGTTTCGATCGAGAGTGGAAAACTTCCTATAATATAATTCTTTACCATCGAAAGCTCATCATCGCTAACTGCCTCAGAACGAATCTTCTTGATCTCGTTCAAGATTTCCTCAGTTGCCTTTGCTGTAACTTCAGTGCGTACTTCAGTAGAGACGGCGAATGCGCCCGTTTGTTTCCTTGCATCAAAAAAACTTCTCGCCCCGTACGTGAAGCCATTGCGTTCGCGCAGATTTGCATTGATGCGAGAATTGAAGTATCCGCCGAGAAGCATATTCAGAACATAACACTTAATATAGTCCTCGTGCATTCGCGGGATAGCAATATGCCCGACGCGGAGTGCAGACTGCACAGCCTGAGGCTTTTGCACAAGCGAAACTCCCGGCTTTGCTGTAAGATTGTTGATAGTAGAAGGTGTCGGTGTGCTAAGACCTTCCCATGCCGCAAATTTTTCGCCGAGCATACTCGTGATGTCGCTCGAGCTTACATCCCCCGCAACAATAAAATATGCATTCTTCGGGTGGAAATACTTAGTATGATATTCTTTCAGCTGATCTCTAGTGACTAATGCTAACGAGTTCTCCGTACCACCTGATTCGAGTGCATAGGCATGATCGCCATACACATGCTTTGCGAACATCGTATCAGCGAGGTATCCGGGATCGCTTTTTGCATGTTTTATTCCTGCAAGGCGTTGTACGCGAGCACGCTCCAACTCCTCTTGGGCAAATACGGGATTCAGTGTAATGTCAGCGAGAAGGTCAATTGCTGTAGGGAGAAAACGTGTAAGCGATGAAGTGCTTACCGTCGAAGCATCCCACCCCGCCGATGAACCAAGCGATGCACCAAGAAAATCAATTTGTTCAGCGATCTCTGGGGCAGTACGAGAAGCCGTACCCTTCGAGAGCATCTCCATTGCAATAGATGCAATGCCTTCCTTGCCTGAAACATCACTCGCAGAACCCGCAGTAATGTAGAGTGAGATACTCACAAGCGGCTGATTGTGATTCTCTACGAGATACACAGGCGCGCCGCAAGAAAGCATAAGCACTTCATACTTTGGAAATGCGACTTTCGACAATTCACTCGGACGAGGCGGAGTAGAACGATCTAAAACTTCGGTTACTAAACTCATGCTGTTGGTGGAATAAATGTAACGACACTACGACGATCAGGCTGAAGATATGTCTGTGCTATTTTAATGATGTCCTCACGAGTAATACTCTGGAGTTCAGCGAGTGTCGTATTAAAACGATTCGTCTCATTATAAAAAATATGACAATGAGCAAGGTGATCGGCTTTTGTTGAAACACGTGCCCTGCCTGCTGCTGTTCGCATTTCTGCCTTGTTCTTTGCTTTGGTAAGCTCTTCTTCGGTCACGCCATTTTCACGGATACCAAGAAGCACGGATTCCAATGTCTCTTCCACTGCACTGATCTCATCGGTCGGCGTATTGCCAACAGCATAGAACCAGACAAGTCCAGGCATCTCACGTGCATCTATATATGATGCAACATCCGAAGCGCATTTTGTTTTATAAACAAGCTCTTGATACAGCCGCGAACTTTGTCCTGTCGAGAGTATATCCGTAAGCAGATCAAGCGCCAACGCTTCTCGGGTACCATCGGGCGGCATACGATATGTCCAAAATGTCGCTGGAAGTGGGGCTTCTTCCC
>JBKJHR010000139.1:0-4644 GCA_046598695.1 Kapaibacterium sp. (SeqCode) | reverse complement strand
TGGTCACTTGAGAAAATGAAAGACCACTTCATCATCCAACTCCACAAGCACGAAACACTTTCGAAGCAACAGAAAGAAGGTATCCTTGGCGAAGCAGAGCACATCCAACAATTTTATGGTGTTTCAACCAAGGTTCGCTTTACGGGAAGCTAAAGAATTACGATCCCGCACTCTCTTCGGTTAACACCTTCAACCTGATGCGCTCCGCCTCGCCACGTTGATCCATTTCGATCAGACACGAACGCAGAAGTTCGGATATCTCTTCATCATCGGGGACAACATCAAAGTATTTTCTCAGAAGCGCTGATGCACTAATATGGTCACTTTCGGAAATAAGGCGCTTGGAGAGTTCTAAGGCAACCTTGCGTAGCCGCGAATCAAAATCATCGCGCAATGCCTCGAAGAGATTGTCATAGAGGGTAGGAAATGGTACTTTGCCAAGTGCAAGGTCAAATGCCCGCATAGCATCGGGCAATGCCTTCATGATCGAGCCTCGGCGAATGTGCTTAGAAGCATCGTTGAGCAGATCACTCGCTTCGAGTAGATCAATATGAACTGCATCAAGATTCATTGTCGGCGTATCACCTGTCGTAATAAGTGCATCAGCACCAAGATCGTCGCGGAGCGATGCGACAGCCATGTTGACGGTCTTGCGCGCAAGATCAGCATCATCTTTTTCTCCCGCGGCTACGAAGCAGAATTCTTTATGGCTCAGCGGATCATCAAGCATCAAATTTGCCGTTATCATCCCTAAAACAGAACGCAAACGTGCACCCCTTACACGCTCTATCCTTCCATCGGGCAAAGTAAACTCGATCGCGCCGAGCATAGAGAGTTTAATTTTCTCATCTGTCGTCGCTCCCGTTTTCTGATCGCCCGATTTGCGAAGTTTGAGCAACTTTGACTTCCATGTCTTCGCTTCTTTATCCTCGAACTGTGAATTATATCGCTTTACAAATGTCTCAAGAGCAAGTGGCAATTCTGCATAGATACACCATTCATATAGTGATCTCAGTGCAATTTGAATGTCTTCTTTCAATTCATCTTCATGTCCAAGATAGAGTATGATCTCAATGATAATTGCTCTTGCCAATGCTTCGTCAACTGTGAGTATATCCGAGGCTATACATTCTTTTATCAGATGAGTAAAATGCGCGAATGTTGCATCATCATACTTAGCATGTAGCGTATGAGCATCAGCAAAAATTGGCTGAAGTATTGGATTCAGTGGCTTCACAAGAAGCCCCTTCTCTGCGGCTTCCCTGCTCCAAAGCTTCCAGAGCAATACCTGCTCCGGTTGTGTGACGTTCTCTTCTGAGGAGAACTGCTCCAGCAGTTTGCCAACAAAGATAGTATCACCAATGAGCAACGCCGAACGCATCAAATGCTCTACAACCATTTTGTTTGCGCCTTCGAGTGTGTACGGATCATTCGGCAAGAAATCCTTGCAGACTTTGATCTCATCAAAGATCGTAGATGATACACCACGTAATACAATGTCGCAATCTATTTTCTTGATGCCAGAGCTAAAGAGTGAATATCGGAATCCATGCTCTGCATAATATGCTTGTGCACGAATAATTTCTCGTTCGGCATCGCGCATCTTTCCGATAAGCAGATACAGATCCGTTTTGCAGGTAAAGAACGAGCCTTTCTGATAATTTCCACTTGTTTCTATTTCTTCGGCAAGCCGCAGACGATCATCTCGTTCTTGCGCTGTATTGAAGAATGGTAAATAGTATGGGTATATATTTGCCTGGCAAAATTCTTCAATTGAAGGGGTAGATTTGGGATATGCAAGAACACTCTCTACTCTTTTGCGAACTTCATCGATCTCATCATAGGACCTATTCTCTGTTGCTAATTGTCCAAGATAGGTCAGGAACATGTGATAACCGATCGTGATCGTAACGTCAGGAAATTTTACTACCAATTCTTCTACTCTTCTTTTGAGATCGGGTATTGTGGTAAGATATTCTTCCTGTCTGCGTAAATACCAATATTCGCAAACGTGAGCATTCATGCGCCGTGTTGCCTCTTCATTTGTCTGCGGTTCGCTTGTTAAGGCAAGCAGTGTATCAAGATTTGCTCTGAATTCTTCGGCGGGACGTTGACGTCGCAAGAGCGTCAATCGGAGCCGATATAATTCAACTTCGATCTCGTAACGAGTATCCTTCGATAGTGAATCCTTGTTTTTTTCAAAGAACAACTTGAGTGCGTCCCATAATGAAAATGCTAATTCCCAATCCAAGCCGAAATCAAGTCGACGTGTAAGATCAAGTCCTTTCAAAAGAACGCCTTTCAATTCCTCATAGGATACGGCATCGCTTAATTCCGCATCTGGCAATCGTAAAAAAGGAGAAATACCGTATAATGGAATTTCGGCAGAGAGAACCTGAATGATCTTATCACCCCAAACATGGGAATGTGTATAGAAATACTTATGAAGTAATGAATGGGTAAATGCAAGAAGAGGATATGAACTGGCTTCGCCTACAAGCGGGGCGTGAGCCGAAACGCTCGTGACGATCATCCCCTTGAAACGAAGACGTTCGAGCATAACCGAGGGATCAGACAACAAAACATTCGCCGCCTCAACGCTGAAAAGCTCACCCAAGATAGCAAGTGCATCAGCTGCAGTTCGTTCTTCTTCATCAAGATGCGCTGCCATTCCTTCGGAGAGCGAACGAACATTGTTTTCAAGATGACGATAGAATGCTGCAGGGGGGACGGTCATACTCCATAATGCTTTCGCATCTTTCCGATCAAGAAATCCCGTCTTGAGTGCTCCGCGCAATGCTGATCTGAGGGCAAGTGCATTCCCAAATGTCACCTTATGAAGCTGCTCTACAACTTTTTCATCGATGGCTCCATGAAAAAGATGTTCACACACATCTATGAATGCATTCTGTCCCAATCCCTCGAGCATGATCTCTTCCGTCAAGTATTGCTCAAGCATACTGCGGGATGCGGCGATATTTGGACGAGAAAGTGCAACGACGGATATCGTCTCATCCGATAAGGACTCCAAGAGTGCGGCACTTTCCCTAATACCTTCGCTTGAAAGAAGATGGACATCTTCTATAATGATAATTGTAGGGCGCAAACCTGCAATGCGCTTGAGCGATGCTACAAGGGAGTCGCGGTCGGGTTCACGTTTGAGCAATTCTCTGCCGACAATTGAATGCCATAATGACCGCGCAAGAAGCGGGACTATGGTCGTTGCTGATTCAGGGTAGAGCTTCGCATGGATAACCGCTCCTCCAGCGGCGAGTATTTTGGGTATACTCTCTTCGATCAATCGGCTTTTCCCTATTCCCGCTTCGCCAAGCACCAGTGCGGCACGAAGCCCATGCGCATCAGTCGTCGAGTGCCAAAAGCGGTATATACGGTCGGATTGCTCTTCCCTACCGACAAATGGAAGGATTCCGTGGTTCAGAAAATCCGCAAGATATTGAGCTGAGTCGTTCTTCATTGATAAGCAATAAACACAAAAACACCCTTTTCGGGTACTTTTTCAAGAAATATTTCATAAAAATACAACATTGGTCGCTCCGCCGACAAAAATTGGTCGCTTCCTTGTATATTGGGTGTGTAGATTTATTATTATTGACAAGGAAAATCTGACAAAACGATGACACTATGTCTGGAACAAACTCTCCTGAAAAATTCGGTGCCGAAGTGCCCCATGCGCCGCATTCCCTCATACGATGTCATGTGTGCAAGACACACAACATTGGAACAAGCAAGTATTGCCTTTTTTGCGGCACGCATTTGGGCAAGGAATGCCCGCATTGCAACACAAAGCTTTTGGATATTCATGCAATTTTTTGTACCGATTGCGGTGGGAAGGTTGCAACAACGATAGCATAAATTTTTTGAATTACATCTCTGAAGTCAGAATTGTATCGGGCTGATCCATCCATCAAATGTCGAGGAGAGAGTTCACACAGCACCAACATACAACAGTACGTTCAGAGGACTTATTAACAAACAACAAATCACTATTACAACAATGAAAACAAATCGCTTCACACTCATTGGGTTTCTCGCGGCAGTTCTTCTTGCCGGAAATCTCTTCGCACAAGCTCCACGCACGATGTCCTATCAGGGATATGTCGTGGATGGTGCTAACACCGCCGTGACAGGAAATCACAGCGTAACGATCAAGCTCTACGATCAAGCAAATGGCGGTGCAGCTCTACACACAGAGACGTTTGCATCAACGATCGTCAGTGGAGTCTTCAATATCGTTATTGGTACAGAGACACCTCTTTCACAAGCTGTCGTATTCGATAAACAATACTGGCTTGGGATTACGATAGATGGCGGAACAGAAATGGCACCGCGCACAACGCTCACAGGCTCACCGTATGCAATGACGGCAAAGCTCGCTGAATCTATCGCACCGACTGCCGCAGTGACAAGCCTTAATGCGCTCAAAGGTGATGTTATTGTCGAAGGAACAGGCAATGCAACAATCTCAACGCTTGGCAACAAGATCACCATCAATGTTCCCAATGGTGGTGCATCAGGTGTAACGAACATCAACAACCAACAAGGCGCGATCACATTGCAAGGTGGCGGTGGAACAACCATCTCGAACGTTGGTAGCGTATTCACTATCAGTTCAACAGGTGGTAG
>JBKJHR010000269.1:0-4530 GCA_046598695.1 Kapaibacterium sp. (SeqCode) | reverse complement strand
GCCGAATGGAAGCAGCAGGGAGTAGATGCCTTTGCTTACGAGATCGTAAGCGAAGTAAAACAGAACGGCGACGAGACTGAAGACCAACTCCGCACCCAGCTCAAAGACCTCGAACTCCTCTACCTCGAAGACCTACAACCCTACGCCGAGAAAGGGTATAATAAATTGAAGAAGAAGTAAAGAAAATCACTTCTTCCTTGGTGTAAATATATATAACAAAGACATTTCACCATTACGACTATTTGCCTTATGATAGTATAAATATGTCGTATATTTGTGCGTACTCAGATTCACATTATTCTTTCTGCAAAGCATGAAACGTACTAATATTACCATTTTCTTCTCCCTTATTCTTTGTGTTGCATTTTCGGCGCATGCGCAAGGCAAATTTCCCGCTTCGAATTGGCGGAAATCTCCTGCACGTATCTCTGGCTCCGAGGGCTTCCGAGAGTTGAAGCACAAAGGGAATGATCTGCCGCGCGGAATACATTCTGCGCCCATCCAGCCGGGCTTTACATCAAAGGGATTGTCACCTCTTGTTCTTGAAGATAGTTGGGATAGCGTTTTCCATGATGGAGGATATTATGCATCCCTTGATAATGGTTATATCTTTGCTGCAGTTTCAGATAGTGATAACCTCTACCTTGCCGGAAGTTTTCAATATTTTGACAATACCGAATGCTATAACGTCGTTCAATATAATAAAAAGACCGATGTATGGACTGCGCTAGGTTATGGTTTCAACAACTCAGTAAAAACGCTCGGTTTGCATAATGGTAAGCTATATGCGGGCGGAAATTTTTCCCAAGCAGGCTTTAGGAGAACCACCCTCATGGCAGGCGTTGCCGTATGGGATGGTACAGCGTGGAAGCAGCTTGGCAATGGCGTTGATGGTGATGTCTATAGCATTGCCTTTATGGATTCAAGTGTCATCATTGGAGGAAGTTTTACAAAAGCCGGCAAAGTTGCTGTCTCGAACATCGCGCGATGGGATGGGCATACATGGAGCGATATGGGTGGAGGATTAAATGGTGACGTTAATTGTCTGCTTGTGCAAAATGACAGCCTTTATGTTGGAGGAAATTTTTACAATAGTGCTAAGAAGCTCCGCTCGGTCGCACTATATACAGATGGTTTATGGGAGAATCTAAGTGAAGGATTTGGTGGGCATGTCGATGCTCTCGCATATTATAACGGTAAGCTATGGGCGGGGGGGAATATCTTTTGGAATTACCAAGACCCGATCAATATATTGGCTTCATGGGACGGGACGCAATGGAGTTCGTTTGGTACGGCCACAGGTTATGGCAATTCCATTGTGTATTCCCTTTACCCTTATAAAGGCTCTCTCTATATCGGTGGAGGTTTTTCATCAATGTTTGGTATTAAGGCGCATGGAATCTTAAAATTAACGGGGGAAACACTGACGTCAATAGGAAGCGGTGTGTACGGCAGAGTATATGCCATGAACGCATTTGATACGACCTTATGCGTCGGCGGAAATTTTACATCTGCAGGCGGCAACTCGGTCAGACATATCGCAACGCTCAGCTCGGGCGGGAAGTGGAATACGCTCCATGTATTATTTGACGAAGCAATTGGTGGATACACAGAGACACAAATTAATGCTATTGCCACTACGGATCGTTATATTATCATTGGTGGAGAATTCACTACGATTGCTGGGGTTCCGATGAATAATATTGCAATATATGATAAAACTACAAAGCAATGGGCTGCTTTGGGGAAAGGCGTTGATCGTGATGTACTTTCGATTACGGTTCGTGGGTCAATGGTATATGTTGGCGGGGGATTTACTGCTGCAGGCGATAGCAATGTCAATTTCATTGCATCGTATGATCTTGATACAAAAAAATGGTCACCAATGGGCGACGGCTCTAACAAGTATATTGGTAGTATTGTGGCGGACGAGACAGGAGTATATGCAGGTGTATTTTTTGAACAAGTAAATGGCTTCTTCGATAACTATATCGGGCGATGGAATGGTACTACATGGGAGAAATTTGATGGTTCAGTCAACGGATTCATTTACGCAATGAAGAAAACCGGTGATACCATTTATATTGGCGGTGACATCACAGACATTGATGGAAATCAGGTAAATAATATTGCAATGTACACCAAGAGTGATGGTTGGAGTGCATTAGGTGATGGTACGAACGACGCTGTATTGTCGCTTGCGCATGCCCCTGGCACGCTGTATGCTGGAGGGTATTTCACGGAAGTAGGGGGTAATCCCATCACTGGTGTTGCAAGATGGAATGGAAACGAATGGTCCGATCTTGACGGTGGGTTGGATAATTTTGCGCGAGCTATCGCATGGGATGGAAAAGCTCTATATGTTGGCGGCTACTTCACTAAAGCAGGATCAGAGTCTGTGAGTTGCCTCGCAAAGTGGAGTCCCACTTCTGGGTGGAGTGATGTTGGTAATGGTGGTGCTACACATACCGTCCGCGCTTTGGCGGTTGATAATAAATCTCTCTATGCTGGTGGCACATTTTCGGATGTTGGCAATGGTTTCCCTTCCTATCGTTTTGCTATTCTACATTTTGGTTCGGCGGGCGTTGCTTCTGAGCAAAAGAAGGATATGATGCATAACTATCCGAATCCGTTCTCATCGCAGACGATCATTGAATACTCGTTGGAGAAGGATGCGCTTGTAACGATAGAACTCTACAATGAACTTGGCGAGAAGGTCAGATCGTTGCTCACGAAAAATGAGATGGCGGGCGCGCATACCATCACCCTTGATGCCTCAGACCTTGCAACGGGGATGTACTACTGCAGATACCGATCCGGCGCAATGACACAGATGAAGACCATACAAGTGCTAAAATAAAAGACAGGGTAGGAGGTTTTTCTCTTAGCTCCGTTAGGAGTGCCATGTTTTAGCCCCTTACGAGAGTGCGGGTTTGTTCGGCTATTTAATTACAAGTCCCGTAGGGGATACAAGATAACACGCCTGAGTCGTTCGTAATGAATTATCCTTCGCAACCATATACTTTCACCTCTCGTTTTAACCACACTAATTTTCCATAGGATAGACCACATGAATACAATGAACTTCCCCTTGATGCGCGGTAAGGCAACGAAGCAGCCACACGTCGCATTGCCCGAAGGCAGCTACGAAGAGGAACACGGCCGCGAAGGGTTCTTCGGCAGAGTATCGCATCTTTACCATGCACATCCCCCAACGGGTTGGAGCCGTATCGAAGGCACACTTCGCCCCCATGCGTTCTATCTCAATAAACTTGAGCCAACTGATAAGACCGATCCGAACGGACTCCCTATTCCGATCCTCTACAACGATGACATCATCGTTCTTATCTCCAAGCGTAGCGAACCGCATACGGCATACTTCCGCAATGCCGATGGCGATCTACTGTATTTCATCCACAAGGGCACTGGCAAATTTGAAACAGATTTCGGCGTCATTCCTTTCGAGCCGGGCGATTACGTGGTTATCCCACGCGCCACGACGTACAAGATGATCCCCGATACGAAAGATAACTTCTTCGTGATGCTCGAAGCGCATTCGGAGATCATGCCGCCAAGCCCAGAGATGAAAGGTTTGATGGGCATGCACGCCTTGTATGATATGGGCGCAATAACCTTGCCGGAATTTACGGAATATGATGCTTCAAAAGATACTGGTGGTAAGGAATATGAAATTCGCATCAAACGTCTCGGCGAATGGACTTCGGTATTTTATCCATTCGATCCGATCGATCTCGTAGGATGGAGAGGTGATCTTACAACATACAAGATCAACATGCGCGATATTCGTCCCGTGATGTCGCCCAGGGTTCATCTCCCACCTCCGGTACACACGACATTCACGATGCAGAATGCCGTGATATGTTCATTCTTGCCGCGTCCTTTGGAAGAGGATAAGGATACCTTGAAGATCCCATTCTTCCACCGCAACAGCGATTATGATGAAGTTTTATTTTATCACGATGGGGATTTCTTTAGCAGAGATAATATCGAAGCCGCAATGCTGACGCTTCATCCACAAGGCATTCATCACGGACCACACCCGAAGGCACTGAAGAATCAGGATAATCTCACCCGTACCAACGAAGCGGCAATGATGATAGATACACGAAACCCACTGAAGATCGCCCCCGCAGCCGAAGCTGTGGAGTGGAAAGAGTATTGGGCAAGTTGGCAAGAGAAGAAGGCGTAAAGAGAGAAGTCAAAATTCAAAAGTAAAAAGTCAAAATGGGTTTTTACTTTATGAGTACCACTTTCCTAACTGCCGATCCGCCCGGTGCTTCAAGCTTTACGAAGTAGAAGCCTTCAGCAACCTTTGCATTGGGTAGGTTCAAGGTATGACGTCCTTTATCAAGATCGCGGTAGATACGAGAATTGAATTCAGCTCCAGTAGCATTGACTAACGAAAGGGTCACGTCACTCTGCTGGTTGAGGTCAAATGCAATGGTCGTATTCCCGCCATTGCTTGGGTTGGGTACGATGATAAGGCTATCGAAGATCTTGGTGTCTTTT
>JBKJHR010000216.1:0-7767 GCA_046598695.1 Kapaibacterium sp. (SeqCode) | reverse complement strand
AGATCGTCGGCGGTGCCGAAGCCCTCGCAAAGGGGTAGAGGCGGATAAAAAAAAAGAAAATAGGGACGGCGCCGATTCGGTTAGCCGTCCTTGTATTTTTGGAGATATTTTTTGTATCACCCATGACACTTCGCGACAATCTGCGCTGCATCGAAGATCAGATCGAGCAAGCCTGCGAACGCTCCGGACGAGATCGAAGTGATGTGACTCTTGTTGCTGTTTCAAAAACGCATCCTGCTGATGTTGTTGAAAAGGCGTTTGAGCTTGGCTTACGCGATTTTGGCGAGAACCGTGTGCAGGAGTTGATAAAAAAGAAAGACCTCCTTTCGACGCGCATTCATTGGCATCAGATCGGTCATTTGCAGTCGAACAAAGCTAAATATATCGCGCCCTTTGTGCATCTTGTTCATTCCATTGATTCACTTGAGACTGCTATTGAACTTTCGCTTCGTGCCAAACAGAGTAGTCGTACCATTGATATTCTCATTGAAGTAAACATCGCCGCCGAAGCGCAGAAGCATGGCGTAGAACCGGAGAAGGCAAAGGCTTTGCTCGACTCCGTTTTGGAGCAAGCACCAAATCTCGCGGTGAAGGGTTTAATGACTGTCGCACCGTTTGAAGAGAACCCCGATCATACGCGCCCGTATTTTCGTAGTCTCAGAAAATTGCGCGACCGTCTGCAACAAGATCATTCGCACATTCGAGAGCTTTCGATGGGTATGTCGAATGATTTTGAGATCGCAATAGAAGAAGGTGCGACGATCGTGCGCATCGGCAGTTTACTATTCGGAGAGAGAATGTAATTCACGTATTCCATATCACAAAGAACTTCCCCATGTCACTTTCATCATTAGAGATCAAGAAAAAAGAATTCGAGCAGAAAATGCGAGGGTATGACGTTGACGAAGTCCGTGCATTCCTCGAAGAAGCATCGAAAGAAGTGGATACGCTGACACGAGATAACATTTCCCTCGAAGATGAGCTTGCCGAAACAAAGAAGAAGCTTGCGCACTATCTTTCGCTCGAAAGTACGTTAGAACGCACGCTCCTTGCCGCGCAGAATACCGCGATCAAGATGGAAGATCAAGCAAAGAAAGAAGCCGAGCTTATCTTGCAAGAAGCGCGTCTCGAAAAAGAACGCGCACTCAAAGATATTCCCGTTGAGATCGAACGCGCTCGTGGTGAAGTCACTCGCTTAAAGGGTGAGTACGAAGCAACCGTTGTCAGATTGAAATCTACAATGGAAGGATTTCAGAAGTTTATGGAAGTTGTTGGGGAGAAATAGTTATTTTCTGTCGCTTTATTACTTCTTTTCGCCTTGCAATTCCTCGAACGTCGCCTTTCGTAATTTCGGTGCCAACATCGCTGTTGCCCCAACTGTGAGGATCGTCATAATTCCACCAAAGATAACGGAGGGGACAATGCCCATAATCTTTGCGGCAGTACCAGACTCAAACGCGCCGATCTCATTCGAGGTTATGATAAACATGGAGTCTATTGCCGATGTGCGACCGCGTTTATCATCGGGTGTGACGAGTTGAATGACCGTTGAGCGGATGATGACGCTGATATTATCAAATGCGCCTGATACGCCTAAAAGAAAAAGTGAGAGATAAAAATTCTTGCTAATTGCAAAGAGAATGATACTCCCACCAAAACCGAAAACGGCGATAAGCAATTTCGATCCCATTTTTCCGCGCATGGGGTTATATGTGAGGTAGAGTCCCATCATAATTGCACCAAATGCCGGTGCAGCACGAAGGACGCCAAGCCCCATCGCTCCGGCATCAAGAATATCACTTGCGAAAACCGGCAAGAGCGCAACCGCTCCACCAAAGAGCACAGCGAACATATCCATTGCTATCGGTGCAAGAATAAGTTGATTGCTTCTTACAAAATGCCAGCCTGCGAACAAACTCTGTACGAATGTCTCTTCTTTATTTTTGCTTTCGATAATCGGATAACTCGGTACACGAATGATGGCGATGAAAGACACAAGGAGCATTCCTGTCGCGATCGAGTACGTAATGACTGCTCCCGTCAACCCATAGATCAGTCCGCCCATTGCGGGACCCGCAATAGAGCCTATCTGCCACGTTGAGGAATTCAGTGCTGCGCTTTGCGATATTTTTTCACGCGGGATGAGCTGCGTTACGAATGACATCATCGCAGGTCCCGCAAATCCACGTGCAAGTCCTTGAATGAGAATAATACCATAGATCGCCGTCAGGATAAATGTCGGAGCAACAGAAGTCATCTGCGTTGAAAGTATGACAAGTGCGATCGTTGTGATAATAGCGACGATAAGGGTGTTGCGAATGATCGTCCGCCTATCATGCGTATCAGCATAGTGTCCCGCGAAAGGCGCAACGATGAGTGCAGGTAATGCCTCGAATAACCCCACAAGCCCAAGTGTTAGCGGATCGTGCGTGATCTGATATAACTGCCACCCAATGATGATCGCTTGTATCTCCAAGCCGACAAACAATAGCAATCTTGAGAGCAGGAAGTTGCGATAATCAGGTATTCGAAGAAGCGCGTAGGGAGTTTTCGATGGCATAGATTCTCACATCTTCTTCATATCTTTCAACACGAATTGCATGTCTTCGGGGAGATCGGTTGTCCATTCCATAAGTTCACCTGAGGTGGGGTGAGTGAGACGGAGTGTCTTAGCGTGTAGGGCTTGGCGAGGGAAGGCAAGCAGGAGATTATCAACTCGCTGTTTGAATTTAGGCACATCTTGACGCATGATCGTGATGGCTCTGCCTCCATAGGTCCCATCACCAAAAACAGGATGACCGATATGCTGCATGTGTACACGGATCTGATGGGTGCGCCCAGTCCTGAGTTTTAACTCGACAAGCGAGAAGCCAAGATATTCCTCAACAACGATATATTCTGTGATCGCAAGTTTTCCATTTTGTTCAACAACGGTAAATTTCTTCCGATCTTTCGGATGTCTTCCGATCATATTCTCGATCTTCCCAAACTTATTCTTTGGAGTTCCCCAGACAATGGCATGATAGATGCGATGGGCAGAGTGGACAAAAAATTGCTTCGCAAGGACGCGATGTGCCTGCTCATTCTTTGCTACGACAAGCAAGCCTGACGTATCCTTATCAAGACGATGGACGATGCCCGGACGATCAGATTCTCCTGTGGCTTCTTGCAAATGCTCGATGTGATAAAGCAGTGCATTAACGAGTGTGCCGGTGTTGGTTGAAGGTGTTGGGTGGACGATCATCCCTGCCGCTTTATTTATGATAAGAATGTCCTTATCTTCAAAGACAATTTCAAGCGGAATATCTTCGGCTTGTGCCTTCATCCTCGGCGCATGAGGGATGCGCAAGATGATCTCGTCATTGCCTTTTACTTTATAGGATGCGCGGTCTAAGATCTCACCATTGACGGTAACCAGCCCAGCTTCGATTCCGCCTTGTACCTTGCTGCGCGAGGTGTTGGCGATCATTCGTGCTAAGTATTGATCTATGCGTTCGGGTGATTCGCCTTTTGGGACGGATACATTTACGATCCGATGCGGAGCGACTTCTGCCTCTTCATCGTCGATCTCTTCTTCAGTGAGTTCTATTTCGAGTTCTTCTTCCATTGTGGGCACCTAACAATAATTTACGAACAAGCGTCAATGGAAAGATGGCTAAGCCAAAACTGCATTAACTGATCGGAATTGTAGGCTCAGATGAGGAAGTGACTTTCGTGACAGGTTCTTTCTTGAAGAGCATGATCACCGCAAGTATCGTTACGCCAATGGTGACGGCACTATCGGCAACATTGAAGATGGGCCACCAATTCTTCTTGTAGCCGAAGTCGAGGAAGTCCACGACGTGACCATAAAAGAGAGATTCCTCGCCATAGAACACTCCGTAGAAGCACCGGTCAATCAGATTCCCAATAGCTCCGCCCATGATGAAGGCAAGCGAGAGCATTTCCCATGCGCCAAGTTTATTCCTGTGGCGCTTCATGTAGATATAAATACCGATAGCAGCAACAAGCGAGAAGAGAGAGAAAAATATCTTGAGCGCAGGAAAGTTTATTCCGAATGCAATACCAGGATTTTCGATATAGGTCATGCGCAGAATATCCCCAACGAGCGGCTTGGAGAAGCCGAGCGGGTAGCCTTCGATATCGAGAGCAGGGATGCCCTTGATGAGCAGCTTCGTGAGCTGGTCAACAACAACGATAGCTGCCGTAAACCACAAAACCCGCATCGAAGCGGGTTTCGTTGAACGTTCATTTGCCTGAAGGTCAGTCATATTCAATAACGATGGAGTAAATACTCTGATACGTTAATCACCCGATTTTTGCATACTCGGTGCGTCGGAGAAGATCTTCTTCGAGTTCGTTTTATTCTTGCATGCAACGTGTTTTTGGGTGATCGGCACTGCATAAAGTCTCTGTTTCTCGATCAACTCGCCGCAGATAACACAGATACCATAGGTACCGCGTTGCACGCGCTCGGTTGCTTCATCAAGCTTTTTGATGTAATCACTTGTGCGTTGTGCCTGAAGGTATTGTTTCTCGCGCTCCATTGCGTCCGAACCTTGCTCTGCGGTATGGAGAGCGAATGATTGATTCTCGCCTTCGAACTCGCCGGAAGTATCAAGAAGCTGTTGGCTGATAATGCCAAATTCTTCTTTTGCTTCTTCGCGCTGTTCGTCGATCACTTTCTTGAACGTCTCAAGATCTTTCGCGTTGTAACGCACCTTCGCATTTGCGATGACGTCGTTATCGTTCGCGGTCAATTGCATCGGAGGGATGTTCTTCTTGCTTGATGTCGGAGCCTTTGTTGGTGTCGAACTCATTTTTGGTAAAACTCGAGGTATTGGTTTTGCTTTCGCTGGTGGAGCGGGAGGTGCTTTTTTCACAGCAGGAAGAGCCGCCTTTTTTGCGACAACCTTCTTTGCCGGAGCCTTCTTTTTTGCTACTGCCGATGCTTTCTTCGCTGCCTTTGGAGCAGCCTTCTTCACAGGCTTTATAGGTGCTTTCTTTGCGGGCTTTGCTTTTTGCTTTGCCATAAAAAACGTCCTCCTACTTGAGTACCCTGTACATACAGGGAAACGGGTATTAAATTAACCGCGTACAACACGGCATATCGGTAAATCCTTCCAAGAATTTCACCCCGCCTTTGCGATGCGGATGGTGGCTTTCTCGCCTTCGACCTCGATCTCCAATTCATGCACACCCTCTGTGGCAGCGGCGGAATCGCCATTGGCATTCACACCAAGTGCAAGGGTTTCTTGCTTGATGTAGGTGTCATGCTTCGCGATCATGTCAGCGATTGCGGGTGAAAGAACTGGGACACTGATCGTGATCCTATCGGTCACATCAAAGCCCGAATCTTTACGGAGATTCTGCACACGATTCACGAATTCTCTTGCCAAGCCTTCACTGATAAGAGCAGCAGAAAGAGATGTATCAAGCGCGACGGTCATTCCGCCTTCGCTTGAAACGAGCCAACCTTCTACGTCCTCAGCAGTGATGTCAATCTCGCCTCGCTCGATGCGGAGCAATTCATCGGCAGCAGAGAATTCGATGAACATCTGTTGTTCGTAGGTGCGGATCTCATCATCGCTCATTGTCGAGATCCGGGATGCGGCAGTTTTCATCTGCTTACCTAATCGTGCACCGAGAAGTTTGAAGTTTGCTTTTGCTTTGCGTTTGATCACATCGGAATCACCATGCAAGACATATTCCACCCGTTTGACGTTGATCTCATCAAGAACGATATCCTCTACTTTACGAAGCTCTTCGATCTCGCGGCGATTTCCGCAGGGCACAAGGATACGCGCGAGCGGCTGACGCACTTTGATCTTCGCACGTTCACGCATTTGGCGCACAAGCGAGGAGATGATCTGCGCTTTATGCATCCGATCTTCGAGTGCAACATCTATCCGCGATGCATCAGCAACAGGATAGAGTTCTAAATGAACAGAACCCGTCGTGGGAAGTGCTGAATTCTGAGCTGTGAGTTTTGAATAGATAGAGTCTGCAAGGAATGGCGCGACAGGAGCCATTAACTTACTGATCGTAAGCAAGCATTCATGAAGCGTATCGAATGCGGCGCGTTTATCGGCATTCAATTCGCCCTTCCAAAAGCGACGGCGTGAACGGCGGATATACCAATTCGATAATTCTTCGCTCACGAATTCTTCAATAGCGCGGCAGGTGCGGGTCAGATCATACCCATCCATCCATGTCGTGCAGTTTTTGATTAGCGAATTCAACTTCGAGAGGATCCAGCGATCCATCTCTGTAAGATTCTCTGTTGCTTTCTCAGTGCCTGAGTTGTTCTCATACCCATCGATATTCGCATAGAGTGCGAAGAAACTATACGTATTGCTCAGTGTACCAAAGAACTTTCTCTCGACCTCAACAAGATCAGCTTCATTGAAAAGCTTTGGCTTCCAAGGCACAGAGCTTGACATGAAATTCCATCGTACGGCATCAACGCCATGCTTTGCGATGACCTCGAACGGATTCACCGTGTTGCCCTTGGACTTCGACATCTTCTGTCCGTTCTTATCAAGGACGAGATCATTGACGATCACATTCTTATACGCAGGTTTGCCGAAGAGGAATGTATTGATGGCATGAAGCGTGTAGAACCATCCACGTGTTTGGTCAATGCCTTCCGAGATAAAATCTGCGGGATAGGTCTTATCGAAAAGCTCCTTGTTCTCGAAAGGATAGTGATACTGCGCGAACGGCATCGCACCCGAATCGAACCATACGTCTATCACATCAGGGACGCGTCGCAAATATCCCGATTCGGTCTTGAATGCAAGTCTATCAACGTTCGGCTTATGCGGATCGAACGTCTTTGCCTCTTCTTCGCTGAAGAATGTCCCTGTTGGGTTGCCGCTTTCATCAAGCCACTCGGCTCCAACAAGATCAGCAAAACTTCCGACGGCTTTGATCTCTTTGCCATCGTCGCTTATCCAAAGAGGGAAGGGTGTGCCCCAAAATCTCTCACGGGAAATGCCCCAGTCTTTGAGTTCTTCCAACCAATTACCGAAACGTCCTTCGCCGATCTCTGGTGGATTCCAGCCGATGGTCTTGTTCTTCTCGTATAGCTCTTTCCGGAAATCTGTGACGCGGATATACCACGAATCACGTGCATAATACATTAGCGGTGTGCCACATCTCCAACAGAAAGGATATGTATGCTCGATTGTTTCTTTCCGGTAGAGCAAGCCTTTCTTCTTGAGCGCATCCATGATCTCTGGGTCAGCATCTTTGAAGAATTTTCCTGCGAAATCAGGAATGAGATCAATGATATTTCCTGATGTATTGACCGTTAATACAACAGGGAAGCCATACTTCTGCGCAACGCGGTAATCATCCTCACCGAATGCAGGAGCTTGATGCACGATGCCTGTGCCATCTTCTGTTGTGACGTATGTATCGGCAACGATGATGTACGCATTCGCTAACTTCGGAGCAAGCTCTTCGTTACGAAGCAAATAATCAAAAAGCGGTTCATATTTCTCGCCTTCAAGGTCTTTGCCTTTTATGGTGTTCACGATCTCCACTTCGCCTTCTAATTTGCCAAGCAATGCTTCGGCGAGGATGAGGCGTTCGGGTGCTTTGTCCTTGCGTGTGTTGATGACGGTGACGTAATTCACATCAGGATGCACAGCAAGCGCGACGTTGGCAAGGAGCGTCCACGGTGTTGTCGTCCATGCAAGGAAATATTCATCTTCGGCAACATACTTGCGTTTGAACTTCACAAAGACGGACGGGTCTTTG
>JBKJHR010000124.1:0-7885 GCA_046598695.1 Kapaibacterium sp. (SeqCode) | reverse complement strand
CGGACCATTGACCGTAGTTACAACTCTCATTGCAAATTTACAACAAATTCGTAGAATAAGTTTTCAAAACGAGAAGAAAAAAAATTAAATAATGTTGCGTGTAGACTTTCTTGTTTATTTTCAATGCGTTACGGGGTGGGATGGAGTGGTGGAATTGAGTAAGATGCGCTACAAAAAAAAGGTTTTTGATGAAATGCCAATCTGCATCAAATTTCCCCCTTATATTATAGGGACTTTAACAGGCACCTATACTACTATGCGAGGAACAGAATCAACGATCACGAACCGGTTCGAGACGGTCAATTACTCGAAATTCGATGACGGGTGGGATACGCAGCTCGAAGAGCTTCCCGTCATTCAGACGCACTTCTATACTGACAATGCGAAATCCATTCTTTTCAAGAATGACAGCCCTGATATACCCACAGCGTATTCGCTGAACATGTATCGCGGCTGCGAACATGGCTGCGCGTATTGCCGCGCGCGACCGTACCATGAATATCTCGGCTTTAATGCAGGGATAGACTTTGAATCGAAGATCATGGTGAAGCACGATGCACCGCGCCTCTTGCGCAAAGCATTCGACAGCCCGAAGTGGGAGCCGCAATCCATCATGATGAGCGGCAACACGGATTGTTATCAGCCAGCCGAGCGAAAGTACAAATTGACAAGGCAATTGTTGGAGGTATTTTTGGAGTATAAAAATCCGGTGAGCATCCTTACGAAGAATGCACTTATCCTCCGCGACCTTGACGTGCTCAAAGAGCTTGCGAGTATGAATCTGGTGAGCACGATGCTCTCGATCACATCGCTCGATCCGTTGCTTCGCAGTAAACTCGAACCGCGTACTTCAACGGCGCGGATGAAACTCAAGGCAATAGAAGAGCTTGCAAAAGCAGATATACCTGTCGGGGTGATGGTCGGTCCGATCATTCCGGGTTTGAACGACAACGAAGTACCGACGATCTTGAAGCAAGCAAGTGATATGGGTGCGACATTCGTTGCGCATACGATTCTACGCTTGCCTCATGCTGTTCTGCCGATCTTTACGGAATGGATAGAAAAGAACTTTCCGGAAAAGGCGAAGCGCGTGATAACGAGAGTACAGATGATCCGCGGTGGCAGAATGAACGATGCAAACTTCGGTACACGTATGACAGGCACAGGGGCGTATGCTGACTTCATGCACACGATGGTGAACACGCTCTCTACCAAATATGGAATGCGGGGTAATCGTAAGCCCCTTTCTATAGAGCACTTTCGTCGCCCGGGTGAGTTGTTCTGAGATATATTCTTCAGAGCAAAGCAATTGAACCACCCGCGTTCTAATCTGTTATATTCTGACTATAATTTTTAGCAGGAAACGAATGTCAGATACCCAGAAGAAAGAATTAGCGAAAGCCTACGCACCGCAGGATGTGGAGAAGAAGTGGTATGCCGCATGGGAGGCGGGGAAGCTTTTCGAGGCGAATCGCCCCGATCAAGTCCCACAAGACCCTACGGGACGACGTGCCAATGACAAGCCGCCATTTGTCGTCTGTATGCCGCCACCGAATGTGACGGGTATTCTGCACGTCGGTCATGCGCTGAATAATTCGATCCAAGATACATACATTCGCTACCATCGTATGCTTGGGCATGAAGCATTGTGGATGCCAGGCACTGACCATGCTGGTATCGCGACGCAGACGAAGGTCGAGAAGAAGCTCCGCGAAGAAGGAAAGACACGCCACGATCTCGGACGCGAGAAGTTCGTCGAAGAAGTTTGGCAGTGGAAGAATGAGCATAGTGACTTTATCGAGAAGCAGCTTCGTGCATTGGGTTGCTCACCCGATTGGCGACGCTTTACGTTTACAATGGATGATGGCTACTATGCCGCCGTCGTCGAGGCGTTTGTTAGGCTTTATGAAAAAGGTTTGATCTATCGCGGTAAGCGAATCATCAATTGGTCGCCACTTGCGCAGTCTGCGCTTTCTGATGAAGAAGTTATTCATAAGGACACAACAGGGAAGCTCCACTTCTTCCGCTATCCGCTTATTGATCGCAAAGCGGATGAGCCTGAATTCATCATCATTGCTACGACGCGCCCGGAGACAATGCTCGGTGACGTTGCCGTTGCCGTGAATCCAACAGATGAGCGATACATGAAGCTTGTTGGAAGGAAGCTGCGTCTGCCATTGATGGATCGCGAGATACCGATCATAGCCGATGATTACGTTGATAAGGAATTCGGTACGGGCTGTGTGAAAATCACTCCTGCACATGACCCGAACGACTTTGAGATCGGTTTGCGTCATAACCTTGAGCAGTTGAACGTCATGAATCCCGATGCTTCGATCAATGCCAATGGCGGAAAATATCAAGGGCTTGATCGCTACGTTGCACGTAAGAGGATCATCGCTGATCTTGAAGAGCTTGGTCTTGTCGAGAAGATCGAAGATTATTCAAACTCCGTCGGTTATTCCGAGCGTGGCGGTGAGATGATCGAGCCGTATTTGAGCGATCAGTGGTTCGTGAAGATGAAACCACTTGCCGACCCTGCACTCAAAGTTGTTGAAGATGGACTTATCACATTTCACCCTGAACGTTGGATAAATACGTATCGCCATTGGATGACGAATATCAGAGATTGGTGCATCTCGCGTCAGCTGTGGTGGGGGCAGCGCATCCCTGCATGGTATGGCGATAATGGTGAGATATTTGTAGGACGGAATGAAGCCGAAGCAAAAGCAAAAGCGGATGCAGCTGGATATACAGGTTCGTTGCGTCAGGATGAAGATGTTGTTGATACATGGTTTTCGTCGTGGCTCTGGCCATTCGCTACCTTCGGTTGGCCTAATAACACAGCCGACTTAAAACTTTTCTACCCAGGTGCATTGCTTTCGACCGCACCGGATATTATCTTCTTCTGGGTCGCTCGTATGATCATGGGCGGCTTGGAATTCATGGAGGGCATGGATAAGCCCGACGGCACGAAGCGTGAGAAGATGGAAGACCTCATTCCGTTTACGAATGTCTATTTCCACAACATCATCCGCGATCAGCAGGGGCGGAAGATGAGCAAGTCGCTCGGTAATTCTCCTGACCCGATCGATCTTGTTGCCAAGTATGGCACCGATGCCGTTCGCTTTACTTTGCTCTACCTTGCCCCGCTTGGGCAAGATGTTCGCTTCGGCGAAGAATCATGTGAGCAAGGCAGAAACTTTGCGAATAAGCTCTACAATGCAACGCGCTTTATTTTGATGAAGCGCGATGAATTCGTTGCTACGAATCCTGAGCCGAAGTTTGAATCAGAAGATACGGAGTTTAAGAATTCATTAGATGGGTCACCAAAGACAATCGTTGCGAAATCAGGCTTTACGATGAAGCCTGCATCAACGCTTGCTGATAAGTGGATCCTCTCCCGTGCTAACCGCACAGCACGTGATGTGAAGAAAGCATTCGATGCGTATCTCATTAATGATGTGACGAAGATCCTCTATGATTTCGTCTGGAAAGATTATTGCGATTGGTATTTGGAGATCGTGAAGCTCCAACCCGAATCAACACCGCTCGCTGTTGAGATATTAGAAGGTATCTTACGGATGATGCACCCGATCATGCCATTCGTTACGGAAGAATTGTGGCACGGACTTACCGGTACGCCCGATGATGTATTTATCGGACGTGATGACTTTATCACTGCCGATGAAGGAAAGATAGATGACGCAGCAGAGGCGGAGTTCGAGTTCATTCAGAAGATCATCGAAGCGGCGCGTCTTCTGCGCTCGAATGGGAAGATTGTGCCAAGCAAGACGGCAGAGTTTATTATTCGTTTGAAGAATGAACGTGATGTTACTCTTACAGAGTCTTCTCGGAATATCATTGAGAAATTGATAAAGGCTTCGTCGCTTGGTATTGAGAATGAAGGCGGAGCGGAGCTATCACCAAAGGATTATTCCGCAGAACTTCTCGGCGGCAGAGGGCAGATATTCATGAAGCAGGAGCAGCAATCCGAAGCAGAAACAGCGAAGGAGCGTGAGCGTTTGACGAAAGAACTTGAGCGCGTCTCAAAGAACTACGAGACACTAAAAGCAAAGCTCGCCGATGATAACTTCGTCGCACGTGCACCAGAGCATATCATTACTAAAGAGAAAGAAAAGCTCGAAAGCTTCAGAGTGCAGGTGGAGAAGTTAAAAGCGCAAGTGGGGTAAGCCGTAAGTAATTATAGATAATGCCAAACGATAGTATTATATCGCAGACAAATCAGAACCTCTCATACTATGAGAAGGGGCTTATCGCTTTCGACAAAGCAATTGATGGTGTGATTCTTGAGCACCAGCGTCTTAGTATGCCACTCCATATAATCCGTGAAGGAAAAGTCATCGCTATCTGTGCTGAAGAAGCATTGAAGGAACGTGCGGTTGAAGCCAAATAATGGTCAAAAGTTTATAATATGTGCATGTCTGCTTTTTGAGGTGTAAATTCTTGCCCCACACACTATTTGCAAAAATGATTTTAATGTTGTATGTTTGTAAGGAATCACTTAAGAAAAGGTACATAAGATGAAAAAATTGATTCTATCGCTTGTCCTCGTTTTTTCTGCCCTGAGTGGGTATGGGCAAATTATTCGTGTACCCGTGGGAGAAGAAAAGACACTCATTGACAGTATAAGCTATCTAAAGTATTATTATGTGTATTGCGGCAGCTCTGCTACTACAGATACGTGTAGATTCTCCTTTGCTGTAGTTAGTCACATAGAAAATGGCAAACCCAAAAATTATCCCTCTGCACCTTTTTTTTGGCGTAGCAACTATCAACGAAATAGTAATTCGTTGTATTTTTTATCTAACAAGGCAGGTGAATTTATTGATACTTTTTCTCTTATCTATACTTGGACTCAGAGTGCGCCTAAGTGCTTTGATGCTTGTCGCAATAATCCTTCGGAGAAAAAAAATTACCATATTATTGCTTACTATGATGGCGCTATCAAAATACGGAACAGTGAACAATTCTATTTATTGTTTATGCCAGACTCTATAAATAAGCACTATTACGATGCAAGCTTTTTAAAAGTGGAAATATATAATAACCGGAGCGATACTGTCAAGTGTGACAGGTGGTCTTTTAAAACTGATTCAATAACTAAGTCTTCTTTTGAAATATTAGGCACTGATAGTACAGTTCTTGATTCTATCATACTCCCGCCTTATTCTTACACAACTTTATTCCTCCATGTTCGTTCAGATGCTAATATATTTGATACTTTGACAGCTATTCCTTGCGCTTTTACTGCTCACATCAGCAATACGACGACAGACTCTATCGTGGCTCTTAATTTGGATTCATATTTTTTTCCTGTAAAGAAAAACTCTGTATTCTCGCATGGAATGGGAAATATAGAATTGATCGTTTATCCCAACCCTACATCTTTGACATCCAATTTTATTTGTAGAACTCTCGAGCTTGGGAAGTTTGATATGCAGATCTTCGACGAACTTGGCAAAGAAGTCAGAACAATCTACAATGGATTCCTTGATGCAGGTGAGCATGAATTCTCTGCAAAGCTTCCTTCAGGTATATATTATGTCAGGATGCAGACTGGTGCTGAGGTTCTGACTCGGAAAGTCATCGTCTCTAAATAGCTTCCTGAGTGAACGTTTGAGTTTCTTATCGCATTGTTTGTCTATGGCGAATAAGAAATCAACGATCTATACTATCTACTGGCTTACGGTCCTCAGTGCGTGCACGATGGGTGAGACTGCCGGAGATTACTTTTCCTTTGGATTAGCGTGGGGTTACGCCGTTACATCAATTATTTTGGGGAGCCTTCTCCTGGTTGCATTGCTCATCGAAGTTCGAGCGAAAACACAATCCGAATTCCGCTATTGGTCAACCATCGTGATCATGAGCACAACAGGAACGGCGTTCGCCGATCTTATCACACGAACATTAGCATTGGGCTATGGGCTTGGTTCGCTTCTGTTGATGGGGCTCTTCGGACTTATTTATCTCGCACGTCATATATCCATTCGCAGAGATCACTCTAACGAGAGAGCCAATGATCGCTACGCGCTGACGAAGAATACCATTGAGGCGATGCCGAAGACGGATGTGTTCTATTGGCTTACCATTTTGATCGCGAGCACGTTCGGCACAACGATGGGTGATTTTGTATCTGATGTGTTGGGGCTTGGCTTCGGAGGCGCGGCATTGTTGCTTGGCTCACTCTTTATGATCGTCGTGCTCATAACGGTGCGATATAAGACGATAAGCACACCACTGTATTGGATCGCATTAGTGATCGCAAGTACGATAGGCGCAGCAACAGGCGATTATCTCACAAAACCAGATGGACTTGCTCTTGGATACGCTGTTGGTTCAGTCATCCTCATTTCTATATTTGCGATTATCTTTTTTGTAAGACACCGCGTCGCTTCTTCAAGCGAGTGAATGATCTTCCTCCCGAACGAATTCACCCGTAGGGGCACACCGCGTGTGCCCTCCCCGCGGATGTTGCGATAAACCATGAGCAATGACCATAGTGCCGGAGGCACGAAGTACTCGCAGCCCGGCATGAAGCGAAGCGCAATGCCGGGTATGGATCCGCGAGTATGTATCAAGCCCTGAAAGGGCGAAGTACTCCGCCCTTTCAGGGCTTTGAAAACATTTGTTTCACGTACCCAGGGTTACGACCTGCAGTCTGCACCCTGGGCTGCGAATACATCGTCCCTCCGGGACTAAATGCATTCTCACCCTGCGTGCGATCCTTCGGAATGACAGGATTGTGCAAAATGAGCTATTACCATCTCACATTCGCGGAAGTTTTTGCAGGTGGATTCTTGTTTACATCGGTCTCTATATTCTATTGTTACGAAGAATCTTATGGCTCAAACATCATACGGCTTGCTCAAAGGGAAGAAGGGGATCGTCTTTGGTCCGCTCGACGAAACGAGTATTGGTTGGAGCATCGCTCTTGCCGCATACCGCGAAGGTGCGGAGCTTGCGATCAGCAATATCCCGCTTGCCGTGAAGATCGGGAAGCCCATGGAGCTTTGCGCACTCTGCGGTGATGCACCCTATATTTCCTGCGATGCCTCGAATAGCGCGGAGATCGAAACGGCATTTCACGAATTGAAAGCGAAGCTCGGCAAGGTAGATTTTATCGTGCATTCGGTTGGGATGTCCTCGAATATCCGTAAAGGTATGCCATACGATAAGCTCAATTACGATTGGTATCTGAAGACGCTTGATGTGTCGGGTTTATCATTGCATCGCATCATCTCCGGTGCGCTTGCGACCGATGCACTTAATGACGGCGCAAGCATCTTGGGCATCACGCACATGGCGGCACAGCGTCCCTTCACCACCTATACCGATATGGCAGAGGCGAAGGCACTTTTGGAATCGGTCGCGCGTAATTACGGAAGCCGTCTTGGCAAGAAGAAGATCCGCGTGAATACGGTATCGCAATCACCGACATGGACACGTGCAGGCAGCGGCATCGAAGATTTCGATAAGATGTATTTCTTCTCCGATCTCCTCGCACCGCTTGGCAATGCCTCGGCAGATGAATGCGGTGATTACTGCGTAACGCTGATGAGCGATCTGACAAAAAAGGTGACGATGCAAAACCTTTTCCACGATGGCGGGTTCTCGCTTATGGGGTTATCGCAACCGATGCTCCATTTAGTCGCAAACAACATGACCGATGAAAATCTCCGCACCGCAGGATTCGATGAAGACATTATCGCACGTATCAATGAGACAAAGAAGAAGTAAGATGCGCTGCACCTTGCTTGTTGTAGTTGCCGTTATCCTTTCTCTGCCCATGATCTCGTCAGGGCAAGGGAGGAATACGGGTAAGAAGCCATTGCCGCAGAGTCCGAAGGTCTCATGGCAAGAT
>JBKJHR010000088.1:0-8066 GCA_046598695.1 Kapaibacterium sp. (SeqCode) | reverse complement strand
ACTGTGACACTCGAAACGGAAACAACGATCGAAAAGCCGCGCCTTGATGAACTATGCACGATATTGAATGAAAGACTCTCTGGTAGAAGCTTTCGAGAAGTGAAAGCGATCTTCCGAGAAAGTATGAGTGATCTACGAGAAGAAGATCGTTCGATCCTGCGCGTTTTCATTAATTCTCCTGAAAAGCTTTTTGAAGAAATTGGCTCTGAGCGAGTGACTCTTTCTGGTACGAAGAATATCTTCTCGCAATTAGACTTCCAAAAGAAAGGAAGCTTCGCAGATGATGAATTCCAAAGCATCATCGAACTCATTGAAAATGAAGAAGTTGTGATTCATGTACTGGAGCGTTCGGGCGTTATGGCATTGGATATAGAGAAACCTGAAGCGGTATCTATTCGTATTGGTAGCGAATTGGAAGATGAACGGATGACAAATTACAGCATCATCTCAACGCGCTATCGCATAGGTGATGAAAATGGGACGATCGCATTGATAGGACCCAAGCGCATGGATTATGCACGCATGGCTCCACTTGTTGATTTCGTGGCTCGTTCGATGAGTCATCCACTTAGTGGTCGGTAACAATATATATGATCTTACGAAGAAAATCAAAGATGACGGAAGAAGAAATTGTAAATGCTGAATTAGAAGCTGTTGCCGAAGAGGCACAGCTCGAAGAGGAGAGAATTCTTGTACTCGAAGGTGAATTGGCAGAAGCAAAAGACCAACTTTTGCGTCGCACGGCCGAGCTTGATAATATGCGCCGCAGACATCAGACCGAGCGCGTGCAATTGATCTTTGAGGCGAATAAACGCCTCATCACCGATATGCTCTCCACTCTTGATGACCTTGAGCGAACGCTTTCTTTCGTCAAGCCAGAAGAAAAGAATCCATTCTCTGAGGGGATCGAGCTTGTCTATAAGAACTTCCAAAAGATATTGGAAAAGAATGGCGTGAAGCCGATCGAATCTGTTGGCGAGCATTTCGATGTTGCCTTACATGATGCATTGATGGAAGAAGAACGTACTGACGTTGCGGCGGGTACGATCACAACAGAAATACAAAAAGGGTATATGATGAATGATGATGTATTGCGTCATTCAAAAGTGATCGTTGCAAAATCGCCGGAGGGAGAATAATGAAAAGAGATTATTACGAGGTGTTGGGCGTCGCAAAAACTGCGACTGAAGACGAGATAAAGAAATCGTATCGCAAACTTGCGATGGAATTTCATCCTGACCGCAACCCAGACAATAAAGAAGCTGAAGACAAATTTAAGGAAGCTGCTGAGGCATACGAAGTTCTCTCCGACCAACAAAAGCGTGATCGCTATAATCAATTCGGTCATCAAGGGATGCGTGGCAATAGCGACTATCATCAATACAGTAATGTCAATGATATTTTCTCGCAGTTCTCTGATATTTTTGGCAGTGGCGGCGGAGGAAGTATCTTCGATACATTCTTCGGCGGAGGGATGGGTCAACAACAGAAACGACAGGCAGGACCCGAACGTGGTTCCGATTTACAGATTCGTTTACCATTAACTCTCGAAGATATTGCTGCAGGTGTTGAGAAGACGATCAAAGTAAAGCACTTTCGCAAATGTGCAACATGTAGCGGAAGCGGCGCGAAAGTTGGTTCACAGGTTCAGCAATGCCAAACGTGTGGCGGACAAGGGCAAGTGCGCCAAGTCCGTTCGATGGGCTTTATGCAATCGGTGAATATCTCCGTTTGCCCTACATGTAGTGGGGCAGGGACTATCATCAAAGATAAGTGTGCGTCATGTAACGGCGAAGGCAGAACGCAGGAAGAAAGTATGTTGAAGGTCAAGATCCCTGCCGGAGTGAATGATGGAAATTATCTGACGATGCAAGGTCAAGGACACGTCGGGCGCAGAGGTGGTGCAGCGGGCGATGCGATCATCGTGATCGAAGAACTTGAGCACGACCACTTCATCCGCAATGGTGATGATGTCATTCTCGATATTGACATTACCTTCCCACAAGCTGCACTTGGCGCGGAGATCGAGGTGCCAACTCTTACAGGCAAAGCACTCTTAAAGATCCATTCAGGTACTCAGCCTGGTGCAATACTCAAGATGCGCGACAAAGGCATTCAGCATTTGAATCGCCATACAAAAGGCGACCAACTTGTGCGTATCAATATAGCCATACCGACGAAGCTCACAAAAGACGAGAAGAATTTCATTGAGAAGCTCGCCGAACAGGATCATTTCAAGGTGAAAATGCAAGCGACTGAACGCCCCGAAGAATCGAAATCTGAAAAACACGCTGAAGAATCTGGTATTTTCGAGAACTTGAGAAGCATGTTCTCGTAAATGACCGTTCGGGATCTCATACAAAAAATAAAGGATAGAGTAACCGTAGCTGCTGCGAGATTCCTCACACCGAGGGAATTTCGCGCTGTTATCGCGTTCTTAGGTATTGGAGTTGCTGCCCTATTGTGGCGTGGCGGGAAGTCTCTACTCTATACGATCTTTCCTCCTGCGCAAAGTGAGCAATTCCGCATGGAAGAGCATCGCCAAGATAGCATCTTCACATTCCTATCCAGCAAGAAATTCAATGAAGACTCTCTGAAGTTTTGGACACCCACAGAATCATCATCCAGTGATTCTTCTCATACCACAAGATCTGCCAAAGGAAAAGACCTTGCGCCTGCCTCTATTAGTCTGAACTCTGCATCGCGATCGGACCTACAAAAACTACCAGGAGTTGGTGAAGTGATGTCTACGAGAATATTGGAGTATCGTCAGAAGCACAAGAAATTTCGTTCTCTCGAGGAGCTTATGGAAGTTAATGGTATAGGCGAGAAGAAATTTGCGAAGATGAAGGACTACTTAAAGTTAGACTAAAATTCCCTGCAACCTATACTTCCAAGATGGGTTTTTCATAGACATAATCTACGCTTCTTATGAGGATCACAATTCTTTTTATCCTTCTCCTTTTCGCCGTCAGCTCATCGCAAGCCCAGCGCATACCTTCCGATTGCACAGCGCCTGATTCTGTTGCGCAAAAATACAAACATGATGCAACAAGGCTTGCTCTACGTCGGATATTTTCTGCCTCTTCACCCTACCAAGATAGCATTCGTATTCCTAAAGATAAAATAGACGAGGCACTTCGGCCCTTGCTTGCTGTTTACAATCTCACAACACCTGAACGCGATACTGTTATCAAACTCCTCGACATTCATACGGAGTATGACACGGAAATAGACTTCTTTCATGTTGGTGTCAGTCCTAGTGATTCTTCTGAGCAATGGGCAAAAAATCTATGGAATAAAAAATTCCCAACGGGCAATAAAGCGGTTGACAGTTTGATGAATGAGTATGGAATGTCCTTCAATACAAATAAGGAAGTCCCATACGATAGTCAATTCATTTACAAAGAGCCGCTTAATTTCACTGCTCTGAGATTGGCGTGGCAGAAAATACCGGGTATTTCTTTTGGACTTATAGACTATTTCTTATGTGCTCCGGACATTTTTGAAAAGCATACTGATAGTTCTGTAACCTTGACTTATTATTATGGATGGGAGCCACTCACGACAGATTGTATAGGTTATAGAGAATGGTATTTCACTATATTCCCAGATTGTTCTGTGCAATTTGACTCTGCGCAAGAATGGCATCGAATGGGGGTCTCTCCCGACATCACAACAGCCAGCGATCTTTTCTTCTACCCGAACCCAACATCCGATAAACTCACCATCGAACTACCTGCCAAGAGCACGCTCGACGTCGTTGACGTAGAGGGAAAGATTATACTATCCACTCTCTGTCAGCAAGGCAATACAGAGATATCCGTATCAACTTTGCCCAAGGGGATGTATTTTCTTCGGGCGATGGATAAGAATGGTCGTGTGAAGAGTGCAAAGTTTATGAAGGAGTAAAAAGTTTGCGGACGAACCGACTAATCTTTTCGTTTCATAACGAATGCGAATCATAGCAGGAATACATAAACGTCGAACGATCATCGCACCAATTGGTGATGCGACGCGACCCACCTCCGACCGTGCGCGCGAGTCGCTCTTTAATGTCCTCGTCCATAACTTTGACCTTGAAGGTGCGAACGTCCTCGATCTTTTTGCAGGATCGGGTGCTTTTGGTTTGGAAGCATTAAGCCGTGGTGCGGCGAGAGCAACATTCGTGGAGCGAGATGCGTCTGCCGTTGCGGCGTTGCGAGCGAATACCAAAGCATTCGGTGTTGAAAGCATAACGCACATTGCCCCAAACGAAGTCTATAAATGGTTTACGGGGACGAAGGGTGCGTATGATTTTGTGTTTGCCGATCCTCCCTATGACGACGAGCGCACCCTTTCCGAGCTTCCCTCAAAGTTATTCGCCTCAGGGCTTCTTCTGCCCCAATCGCTTGTTATTATTGAACATCGCACTGGCAGTATCGTAAGCGCCCCAGAGGGAGTGGAAGCGATAAAGGAGATCGCTGCTGGCGAAGCACATTTTACGATTCTTCGTTCAATACTCAATTCATAATGCCGACGATTCGCCGAGCAATTTATCCGGGGACATTTGACCCCATTACCAACGGACACCTTGATGTCTTGGGCAGAGCTGCGGATATATTCGATGAAGTGATCGTCTCTATTGGCACTGGCAACGGTAAGACTCCACTTTTTACCGAAGAAGAGCGAAAAATCCTTGTTGCCGATTCGATACGCGAGCTAATGCCCGAGCGCACAAATATCTCCGTTGCTGTGTTAACGGGGCTTCTCGTTGAATATGCCACGAAGGTTGGGGCGAAGACGATCGTCCGTGGGCTTCGTGCAGTGAGCGATTTTGATTATGAGTTTCAAATGGCGTTGATGAATCGCAAACTCGAAGAAGAGATAACAACGATTTTCTTGATGCCGCATGAGCGGTACACATACTTGAACTCAACTATTATTCGTGAACTTGCTCGGTACAAAAAAGATGTGACCGGCTTTGTTCCTATTTGCGTCGCCTCGGCGCTCAAAGAAAAATTTTAGCATGGAAATGATCGCAACGAATACCGAACACATTGCCGCACGCATGGAGCATTGCGAAGATTCGCCGACGCTCTTGATCGCGGCGCGTGCGCAAGAACTCCGCAAACAAGGACGCTCAATCGTATCGCTCTCCACAGGTGAACCAGATTTCCCAACACCAGAGAACGTTAAGCAAGCAGGCATTCGTGCTATCACCGAGAACTTCACGAAATACACGGCAGCAAATGGAATGCCCGAATTGCGCGAAGTTGTCGCACAGAAGTTTATGCGTGATAACGGCATTGATTCATCTGCCGATAGGGTCATCATTACATCGGGGGGTAAGCACGCGCTCGGGAATGCACTCATCGCACTTTGCGAAACGGGTGATGAGATAATCATTCCGTCGCCTTTTTGGGCAAGCTATTCTGCTATCGCATCGATCTCCGAGGCAACGCCTGTTATTATCGAAACCACGCAAGAAGAACACTGGAAGCTCTCGCCCGAGAAACTTGCTGCGGCGATCACTGATCGTTCGCGGATGTTGATGCTCAATACACCCGTGAACCCGACGAGCGTCATTTATACCGAAGAAGAACTCCGCGCACTTGTGCCGATCATCAAAGAATCTGGCATCATGGTTCTTGTTGATGAATTGTATGAGAAATTAACCTTTGATGGCATCAAGCATTTCTCGCTTGGCTCGGTAAAAGAAATTGCAGACCAAGTGATCACCGTTAACGGACTTTCAAAAGCATACGCCATGACGGGTTGGCGATTAGGTTTTGCAACAGGACCAAAGTGGGCGATCTCTGCGATGGCGCGTTTGCAAAGCCAAGCAGTTTCGCATCCATCAGCGATTAGTCAGCGCGCGGCGATCGAAGCCTTGACGGGACCACAAGAATCCGTCGAGATGATGCGCATCGCATTCCAAGAGCGTCGCGACCTTGTGACAGAACTCATGCACACTGTGCCGCATATTTCTTTCACGAAAGCGCAAGGCGCATTCTATGTATTTTTCAACGTTGCACATTACCTCGGCATGTCAATGCCCGATGGTACTCGCGTGAATACTGCAGACCAACTCTGCGAAATGCTGTTGGAAACATTCGGTATCGCACTTGTTTCTGGTACAGGTTTTGGCGACGGTAATTATGTACGCCTTTCTTTCGCGGCATCGAAAGATGATATTCGCGAAGGTGTGACACGTTTGAAAGCGGGGCTATCCTCTCTTTCATAAATTGTATGAATCAACCGAACCCGCTTTCGCTCAATATCAGCCAGACGCTGAAAGTCCTTGACATATTCTTGCGGGACGAGTTAGGGCGTGTCGGTTTTACGAAGGCAGTTATTGGTCTCTCCGGTGGTATTGACTCTGCTCTTTCTACCTATCTTGCGGCTCGCGCTCTTGGCGCAGAAAATGTGCATTGCGTGATGATGCCGTATAAACTCTCAAGTGCAGAATCTCTCTCCGACGCACAGAAAGTCATTGATGATCTTGGTGTATCGCATGAAGTGGTGGAGATCACGCCGATGGTGCAGCCATACTTTGATGCGAACCCCGATATGACGAATCTCCGGCGTGGCAACGTCATGGCGCGGCAACGAATGATAACGCTCTATGACCGCTCGGCAAAGCTTGGTGCGCTTGTTGTGGGCACATCGAATAAAACGGAAGGTTTGCTTGGCTATACAACACAATTCGGCGACAATGCCAGTGCCGTCAACCCAATCGGCGATCTTTATAAAACACAAATTTGGCAATTATCCGAAGCTCTTGGCGTACCCGAATCCATCGTGAGCAAAGCACCGAGTGCTGATCTATGGGTTGGGCAAACCGATGAGCAAGAAATGGGGATTAAGTATCGCGAAGTTGATCTGCTGCTCTACCACATGTACGATCTCCGCGAGAACGATGACGAGCTTATCGCACGTGGTTACGATGCGGCATTCCTCACGAAGATACGCGGCATGGTTCGCCGCTCACAATTCAAACGCCTCCCACCCGTGATCGCAAAGATCTCCGCCCGCACGATCAACACCGATTTCCGCTACGCAAGGGATTGGGGGAGTTGAACTTATTCAATGTATTTTTTGTGGAAATATAGTATATGAAAAACCACATCAGACTTCCAATACTTTTCATTCTCTTCTTTTTAGGGGTTACTATCGATTCTGCTTTTTCTCAGAGTGTCGAGGGATCGGTCAGTTTTCTTGGTAACCATCATATCAGTGGTGTGGGCGGTGATCCCCAAGCAAAGTCATGTCATAACAATGTTTTGCCTCAATTGTCTGATAGCTCACTATGCGCACACCTTGCCTCTGTTGCTGCGAAGAATGGGGGAAATGGCAACTATCAAAAAGCCTATGACACCACGAGAGCCTTTATTGAAGGTTGTGCGTATTTATCAAATTCATATAGACATTTTAGTTATTTGGATGGGTACAATGCAGGCAGGTCTGATGATCTACATAGACATGAAGAATACCGAGAATGGCTAAAAAAAGTACTGTACTATAATACAGATACACTTTACTACTGTCAAGATGTTTCATCTATACTAGAGACATTTGGTTGGTTTAACGATGTACGAGGGAATGATATGAGAGGTGGTTTAACCGTTATGTATTATATAGTGAAGTCTGGAAAATGTTCGAGTTATGGTGACTATCTGGATACAGGAAGTATCCCCCCGACATGGAAAGCTCTTTATAATCGATGGCAGGATAGTGTGAAAGACCCTATCAATTTCCCATTTGATTCTACTCTTCCAACATTGGAGGATTTGGGGCTTGGTCTCTTGTGGGGGCAAAGTGGTGTGCATGTAAGAAAGTTACCTTCTGGTGGCTTGAATAATCTATCAGCAGTTGAAAATCCATTTAGCAATGATGCCATCCTCCACTTTGAGTTGGAAGATGCTGCATTCTTAAAAGTGGAGATTTTCGACGTACTGGGCATTCGTTTATATACCGACACCAAATTCTTTAACGTCGGCAAAAATGACTGGAAACTCGCAAGCCAAAACTTACAACGATGTACCTTGTATGCGAGAGTTTCTACCCTCAGCGGAGAAGTCAAG
>JBKJHR010000241.1:0-4380 GCA_046598695.1 Kapaibacterium sp. (SeqCode) | reverse complement strand
GCAGTTATTGTCCATTGAGAAAAGGCACTTGTGGTAAGTGCCAGGAGAAGCACGATAACGAAGGGGAATCGTTTCATTGTGATGTGATGAATATCTACCGACGAATAACAACGGACTTGGTATGAATGATACCATTGCATTCAATCTTTACAAAATACATCCCGCTTGCGAGTGAACGTACATCAAGTGAAAGAGGAGAATGAACACCGAGTTCTCCACGAACACTAAGTATCTTTTCTCCGAGTAGATTTACCACCGTCACTTCCCCTATTCCATAGTTCATTTCTGTTGAAATAACAACAGACTCATTTGTGGGATTTGGAAAGAGAGTAATATCCTCATTCTGGGGAATAGAGTTATCACCTATACCTGATGTTAGAACTGTAATATGCCGAAGTGGGTCAAAGCCTTCTATTGAAAATGTATCACCGAGCGTTTCGCATTTCGAGAGGAGATTTTCGGTAGTGAGGAAAATGCTTGACGCTCTATCTTTACTTACATTCTGCACAGTAAAAATAAGTCGCCCTAAGTATAAAGGGTTTGTCAATAACTGGAGTGTAGTATTTTTCAGGTAAATAGATACATTATTGTGTGTAAATTCAGCTTTTTTGAATACCCAACCTGGAGGCGGAACAACAAGCGATGATATCTTTGATTGATTAAGTGAAAATAGTTGATCCTCGTAAAAAACAGAATAGATCGCTTCATCGAAAATTGTTGAACTCAGATCGGTCGTACTTGGAAGTTTTACGATGACATCTACGCCAACAGTGTCCCCTTTTTTCGCCGTTACCCTCGATCCACTTACAACTCTTCCACCTTTAAGAACTGGTGATGCAGGGACCGGAAAGCCTCCGCTATTATTTGTCCGCCAAACACTTCCATTTGTGTCAACACCGACAATCACATTGTCATTGATGGCGCAGATAAATCTGCTATCCCAGTGTGCAGATGGTCCACCAATGTTTATCCATGTCTGCCCTTCATCTTCCGTCCGTAAAATGCCTTTATATCGGGTTTGCGTAAAAACCGTCTTCTGAGCATACGTACCCGATCCCGAAATTTTGGCGTGTTGTGATGTATAGACACGAGTGGGTGTATTCGCATTCAAGTCAGTCTTATAGATCACAGCATCGGTGTCATGTTCTTCGTTAAAGGCTTCATTAAAGATATAGAGTGCATCTTCTTTGCACGAACCGAACGTGAAGGAGTAGCAATCAAGATCAATATCAAGATTTCCTTTTGTCCACGTTACCCCGTTATCTTTTGATGTATAGATATATGAACTTCTCGTTGGTGATACATTGCGAGCAAGAACAAAAATATCCCCATTCTTATGCGTAGCCACATGATATGCACCACCACCATTTTCTATTTGGGTTTCATTCCAATGTAAACCGGCATCTGAACTAACGAAAATGTGCCCCATAAACCCCGATCTTCCTACGACGACAAGGATGTTCTTTGTAGCACCAAACGTACCGCTTAGACAATCTGAAGTTTGAAGTGACTGATTCCATGTCGCACCACCATCATTCGTTGTATATGCCCCTCCACCACCAGAGTACGTTACAACGAGTCCGTTCATTTCGTCAAAAAAGTCGATCGAACAAATAGTTTGGTTCGGATAGAACGATGAAACACTTGTCCAAGAAATCCCTGTATCTTGCGACACAAAAAGCGAGCCAATCCCAGTCCACAACTTCCCATTTTTGAAGGTTATTGCGCCACCAAAACTTGTATTACCAGATAATAAACCAGGCGAGACTTCCGACCATTGCGAAAAAGCACTCGTAGAAAGTGCAAGAAACACTAGTATCCTAAAGCTCTGTTTTCCCATACGAAAGTAGGACGGTTGTGACTGTGCTATAAGAACGCCTGAGGAGGGCAAAAGTTACTCGCAAATAGGAAGATTTTTACGATTTTCTTGAAATATGCGCGGCAGTGAATAAACAACTATCTCAATCGTGCCGAAATCACGATAATGGAGAGCAGGCCTCTATCAAGGTCTCTCATTAATGCCCTAAAAAACAATCGACGCGCACACAGAAGTTTAGTCTGTATGCATATCAAACGATATCTATAATACAATTAATCTTTCAAGCAGCGGCAGGAAACAGCAATCTCTTTCGTTTGAGAAACGAATAGGAAATTTGGGTTTTGGATCTGCACGGATCCAGTGCTTACTGGATAGATGGTATTTGTTAGATCCTGATCGGTCATCCAGAATTCTGCGCATTCACCTATCCCATAATACGCTACGCCTGTTCCGCCAAAGTAATAACCTCCGGGAAGTGCAGAGAACCCACTTTTATTTGTCGCTCCGATGTTCGGACCCTGATTCCATAGTGGTGAGACCGCTTTCATCATGCCCCCGACAATCGTGTCATTACCTGCATTGATCCTGTCCCTTGCGTCTGCGCGGAATTCGTCGATTTACACTGTGAAAAAGTGAATGCTAATGCGATGAGCGCGATGAGGGGAAAAAATCTGTTGGTTTTCATTCTGTTCATTCCTGTCTATTAATTAAATTACGATAACGAATCGCTTTGCGTTTTATTTCGCACTTGCTTGCACACCACCAGCTAACGCTGGAGCAGCCACACCTCTGTGGGTGTTGCTTCGGTCTCAGCCCTGCGCGACTCGAAGACGACGCGCTTGCTATCGGGCGACATGCTTGCCGCCCCGTCGCTACATGTGTCGCATCGTGTAAGTTGTGTAGGAGCTCCACTGCCCGATACTCCGAAGAGAAAGAGATTTGGAGAAGCGAGATGACCGAAATTGCTTGAGCAGAGCAGAACGCTATCCGCAGGTGTCCAGGTGATATCGGTGTTGTCGGCGCTTAGCGGAAAGAGTGTTCGAATATTTGTGAGCACAGGTGCAGCCCCAAGTTCGATGTCCGCGATGATAATATCCCATCCCTCATTCTTACCAAGCGGCAATCGTTGAAAGACTATCCGTCGACCATCGCTACTCCAACTGGGCTGTGCGTCATTAGCGCTTCCTTCTGTAAGAAACGTCACAGCACCACCCTTATCTAATTCCAGCAAGACAATCCTATGCTCGCCGCTATCCCGAGGCGCGACCTCAAATACCAACTGCCTGTTATTCTGTGGATTAAAGACCGGCTCGGTGTAACGGCCAAGCTCGGCCGCGTGTGTGGTAACTTGTTTCAACCCTGAACCATCATCTTGCGCTGTGTAGATCTCTTCTGCTCCGGCTCCGATCTCGGCACTAAAACAGATCTGATTTCCCACCCAGCTTCCGAAAGGAGCATTAACAAACGTCGCATCGGGATCGGAAAAAATGATGTGTTCATGTGTTCCGTCTGCATCCATCATCACCAGTTCCGCCCGTCCGAGGTTGTATCCGCCAAGGAATCTCGTGTAGAGGATCTTGCTGCCATCGGGTGAGAACACTGGGTTCTGCGAGCTTAGCGGAGCCGACTGAGTCAGGCGAACCGAGCCATCGCCTCGCGCGCCAAACCCGATGGATGAAGGCGGGGTAATTGGAGCCGTCGTCTGGCACTGCGAAAATATAAACGCTAATGCCAAGAGTACGATGAGCTTGAGTGTTTTCAAGAGTGTGGCTCCTTCAATGAATAGATTAATCTTTGAGGCAGCGGCATGGAAATTTATTTCTTGATTCGTCTGTGACATATTTTCCGACTGATGGCACGAATGAAGAAAATCCTGGTGAATCCCACGAAATATTCGCTATACCAAATAAACGCGGCTCAAGAGGATTGATACTTGTTGATCTCCATTCCGCAGTACTACCTTGAAACCAATAGGCATTGCTGTCAGCGAAGTATATACCGGCAGGAAGAGCATGAAATCCATATTTATCGGTCGCCCCTTTATTCGGTGCCTCCCAGCCCGTAAGCGTTTTCAAATTTCCTCCCGAAACTGCTGAGCCTCCTGTTGCATTAATGAGCTGGTCCCATTCGGCAGTGCTCGGAAGATGCCACCCCTTAGGGCAGATACCTTGTACGCCGCTCGGATTTGCTGAGCTTGCCGCCTGACCATTCATCATCGTTGCCCACGTGTAGAGTCTGCCGTATTTGCTACAGTCAGTAGTCGGTGCACAATCACTTCCTGGCGCATTGTACCGCAAGTTCTCCGCCATCCATACTTGCTTGCCGATACACGTTGCTTTATAAATGTTACCATCTCTGGCATCAGTAAAAACATTGACGCAATCATCAAAGCTATAATCATCAGCACCGGAATGAATGAAGGGTAGTGTCGGACTTTCATGAGGTCCAATAAAATCACCTGCTGTAAATTGTTGATCTGATGAATTCAAATACGCGTTACCGGTGCTGTCGCCATCAATGATAAGTGAAGTGAGGAGTGAATCCTCCATTCGTTTTGCAAA
>JBKJHR010000030.1:0-5597 GCA_046598695.1 Kapaibacterium sp. (SeqCode) | reverse complement strand
TGAATGTTTTCCCTGTATCGTCACTTACCCATAGTCCCGAACCAAGAGAGCTTCCGCCCATAAAATTTCCGGGAGTATCATCAGCAAGCACGCAAACACATAAACGAGTTTTTGCGTAATTATTTGAGCTAAGAGCAAAAACAATGATCGCGACTATAAAAAAGAATGCCCTGATATATATTTTCTTCTGCATTACTTACCATCTCGAAATCTGAATGCTCCTGAAAGTCCTTCGATGCGAGATGAGATGTTTACATAGTCCTCATCTATTTTCACATGAAGTACATGCTTGACGATCAGTGTAATATATTGTGCCCATGCCCACACAAGGATACCTGTTGGAGGGAGCGGAGGAGTCGGACGTTCGCCATAAAATTCGAACCAGCTGCCACTTACTCCTGCCTTTTCCACCGCCCAATCAAGTGCGCGAAGAGCTTTCTCCGTATCACCTGTTTCAAAATATGCTGCGGAGATCATCAGTGTTGCAAGCGTCCACGCCCCAGGCGAATCAGGCTCACCACTTATATCATATCGCCCATATCCTCCGCCATCCCACTTCTGCGACCATAATTTCTCTATGAGCTTCATGGTATTAGTAGAAAATTCACGGTCAACATTGAACATCCGATGAATCAAAGGAAGTGCTTGTGTTACATCCGGTTCTAATGAATGCACGGTATTTTCAGCAAGTGGCATTCCTTTGGGAATGAATGACGTAGCAAATTCAGTATTCGTTTTCGGAGTAAGTTCTTTCTGCACAGTGCCGTCGTGTAAACGGCGTTTGATGATATGTCCATCATCAATGAATGAAAGCGTTTCATGTACACCAAATTGATTCATCATCTTGATCGAAGCAAGAAGTGCTTGCGTCGCTAAGAAAGGCTCATCCATAGTCACGGATAAATTCGCTGCTGCCTTCAAACCAAGATATCCATAGACTTGATGTGCAACATCATACCCCGGAAACATCCCTGATTCCGCGCCGCGCTCCCAAATATCACGTGTTGCTTTAAACAAGCCTATTTCAGGATCATAAAACTCGCTGCGCAACATATATCCGGCAATTGCGGCGATCTTGCTCCAATGTTTCCGTATAGCGTCCTCATCATCTGTCCAATCATAATAGATACCCCACGCATAGAGTACCGCACCATTCGAGTCAAGCTCAGATTGTTCGCCTCCACGAAACCTACTTGCTTCGGCGACCATGCCCGCATCATTGGCAAGGCGCGTCGTGATATTCTCTAATACTTTTAACGCAAGTTCGAACTGACCAGAATAAATCAGTGCTTCGGTAACGTGAGCTGCATCACGTCCCCACTCCATTCCATACTGCCAAATGCTTGCATCGAATCTTCCGTTATCACTAATGACTGCACGCAAACCCGCTGATGCGATATTGAATAACGCTACATATTTTTGCGTAGCATCTTCGTTATTCCCTTTGAGGTGCGAAGCACGATCCCAATACGAATGCTCGCTATTCGTTGCTTCTATCAGCTCATCGAATGTATACCCATGTCTTTTTTCTTCACCAAGTTCGTAAAGAAGTTGTGATGTGAATTCTGTATCAGTACCAAGATCGATCATCAAGAAGCGTTCGTTGGGGATACCTCCAGTATTTGTAAGGATGCGGATAGTTGAGTAACCCGTTGCTTCAAGCCCATATCGTTCTGCGCTAAAGGCATCACAAAGATTTGGATTTGCGTAGAGCGCACATTCTACTTGCACATGAACAGGCTTTGTAGAAAAGGCGCGGACATGGCGCATCAAAATAGATTTTCCTGTGACTGCCGAATACTCTTCTTGGATACGAACATCACCGGCCATCCAGATGCAGAGTATCTGCGGAATGCCCGTCGCAAAGCTCCATTCCACTTTGGTCATGTTCGTCTGCGGACGGTACTTCACCCCATCAACATACACGGAGAGCATTGTCCGATCCAATCCATATTCAGGATGAAAAAGATTCGTCCCCCATTTACGGGGCATGTGCTCAGGCTTCCAGATCAGCAAACCAAGCGGTGTAGCCTCTGCACATTTGCTCCATTGCATGGCAACCGTATATTTTCCCGCTCCGAGAAAAAAATATTCTGTCTCAGGAAGATCAGTTCTAAAATCAGGATGAAGATTTTGTATCAAGCGCCAATGCCCGTGATAATGAAATATAATGCGACGATTATTGCAACCCCGATCCAACATGCAATAAATCCAATAATATCCTGCTTCGTTGGTTTCCAGAATTCCCAATTCGTGTTAGGAAAGAGTTTGTCTTTTTCTACGAGAGACGGGTCATCTATGCGTTTCTGCACTTCAAGCGCATCAAGATCTTTATCCGCGACAGCAGGAGTATGGATCCTGCCATAAAACTCTCGCAGTGTTTGCTCACTATTTGGTTTTGTAAGAAGGCTAATAATAAAAAGCAAAAGGAACGGCAGAAAAATATCAACTGCGAAAGAAGCGGTGTCAAGACCTGCTTTCGTAAATCCCGTTAGATCAATACCGATCGCACTCACGATCCAAAGTTGGAAGCGAAAATTTCCTTTGCCGATCTTGCTTGAGTTTGCATCAGCGGCGTCTTTACGCTCTACCTTCTCGAAGTAGATCGCACGAGCAGGGATCGTTACATTTTTCGTGATCATCTCCCCGAGTTGCTTCGCCTGCCCGCTTGCGATGTCACTTTCTTTCGCACGTACTTTTGTTATCTCCGTACGTTCTTTCGTTTCTACTGTAAGCGTCGCACTTTCGCGCAATGATGGAATCGCAGGGACGACATTCGGCACGATCACCGTGATACAGATCGAGACGATCATTTGAATGACCACTGCTCTCGTTGTAAGTCTGCGCCAAAAATACACAAGCCACAATGCGGGTCCTACGACCGTACCGATGGAAAGTACGTACTTAAACACAACAAATATATCGTCTACAGCATACGCAAAACCAATACCGCCAATAAGCACAGCGAAGATCACAATTCGCCCAATAAAAAGCTGTCGCTTTTCGCTAGTATCCGGTCTGAGCGGGACTAATATATTCTTCGTGAATGCGGCTGACCATTCCAAGCTTGAACCTGCTTTTGATGCCATGTTCGCGGCAAGTACACTTGCGATCATTAAGCCGACAAACCCTGTCCCCAAGAGATCGAGTGTCATCGTCCCCCAAATAAATGTTGCATCGGAAAGTTTTCCGCCATAAAGCCCAACGGCAATTAGCCCTGTCAATGCCCAGCCGATCATCACGAAGCGTTTTGCAAATGCACCACTTACCATTCCAACACGGGCAGACGAATCATCTTTTGCAGAACCTCCGCCGGTGAAGTTTCGGGGTGCAAGCCCTATCAAATTCGTAATAACCATCGCAAGAACGAAGTACCATGTATATTCACTTGCAGCTCCTGAGCCAAACAACTCAAACATTGCATCAGGTACTTTCGCATGAAGTCCTGAGAATCCGCCAAGCGCATGCAAGCCAACAGGGATCAGTGCTGTTGATAGAAAGATGATCATCAATCCTTGTAAAACGTCCGTAAATGCCGCCGCGAATAAGCCGCCCATTATTACATAAGCGGCAGTGACAATTCCATAGAGAATATAAAAGAGCGTAAGATTTAAATAGGAAATGGTGGCGCGAATTTCTCCTTTCTTTTCAAGCTCATGAAGATAATCCAAACGCTTTTGCTCCGAACTTCCAAGTTTTGTTGTGGTGCTGTGCTCTTCGATCGTTTTCATCTCATGAAACATATCCACACTTCGTCTTTCTTCCATCGTGTATTCGGTAGCAGGTTTGACGAGCACAGCCTGCATGGTTTTCCCTGTGATGAGGTATCCTATCGAAGAGCCATAAATAGCGGAAAGTAGAAGATAAACAGCAAAAAGACCAGAAAGAAATTTCGATTGGAAGCGATGCTCATAAATATCACCCGGACCAACATAACGGGCACGCCGTTGGAGGACTGCACTAAACCAATAGAACGGAGTAATGAAGAGAACGAGATTCTGAAACCACACACCAGATAGCCCTTGCCGGTAGATCTCCCGCGTCACCCCGGCAGCTTGATCGGCACTAACCATATTGCCAAAATTCAAGAAGCCTGTCATCACCTTTCCAAAACTTCGTCCTGCTTGGAAGAAGTCTGCCGTGTTATTAACCTTCTTATTTGTCCATCTCCCAATAGCGATCAACGCCGCGAGGTAACACGCGATAATGATCCAATCAATGATATGTAAACCGTAGAAGGTCAATCCAGTTTTTCTAAAAATGATAGCTTCCGCTTATGACGGGAATGACAGGAAAATCCTGCACTCCAAACACCGTCTCAGCAATTGTCGGCGTTGTGCGTGATGCGCCCGATTTATAGAGAGAAAATACGACACCAATATCTATCGTAAAATTATTTTCAAAATATCTGATCGTTGCAACGAAAGGTACGATGTCAAAATTCGAGATAAAAAATAACTCACCCATAATTTTCAAATTTTCTCCAACACGGTGTCCACCCTCAATCGCAAGAATTGCTTCTTGTGATGAATAATTCTTTCCGCTCGTATCGGTTTCATTCTTGTAGGATGCACCGCCAAGTATAGAAAGATGTGATTCCCAATTGCCATACGTCACTGCCCCATACCCAAAAAGGAAACGTGTCTCTTTGATAACCTGTGAATAGACACCCTGCCCCCCTATTGCAAAATTAAAATTTTTCCCAGTGGTTGGTGTGATCTTTATTCCACCTGTCGCCACGCGAACGGTATTCGGCAGAAAAGGAATGAATGCACCGCCGACATTAAGAGAAAGCCAATCCGTGACTCCATAATTGAACTGCAACCCGGCAACAAGATAATCAACGATAGCTCCATTCCCGTCACCGATTTGTAACGCATTCGGAGTGATGTATCCTGACCATGCCCGCGGATCCTTGACCGATAAGTACTGAGTCGTTAAAAACACTGATCGCGTGCCACCGCTGCCATCATAATTCGTTATCTTATCAAGCTGTGGGAATGTGAAATATAATTCTCCCCACTGCGTCGAGAGAATGACGTGAGCCGTATCATCAAAAATATATCTATACCCTCGATAGATATCATGATCGTTCGTATAGACAACACTTTCTGATTCGAAGCGGGATTGATTCAAATAATTCGAGAGCTTATGCTTCTCCGTATTGATCGTATTAGAAAGTGCATCTTTGCGTATCTGCTCGCTCTGCACAAAGTTGTAACGGTAATCGATCACATTATCAATATCCCGTAACGGTATTTCGAGCCTTCCGTAGCGGGTCTCAAAAAGGATTCTATCGGGCAGGGGTTTGCTCAGGACGGTGCCATAGAACTGTGATGAGTCCTTCATCACGAGTTTGACAAAGTAGTCCCTCGCCAAATCCATCGGGCGTATCTGTGCCTGTGTAGATGAGGCAACGAGCAATAAACATATAAAAATAGATCCATACACTAAAACTTGTCTTTTCATAGAGCGTGTGTTGAGCTTTCCTATTTCCGAACTCTTTCCGGATTTTTTTCAATATAGTCTTTCCACGAAGTCGCTTTTGCTCCGCCGGAATCACGACGAAGCGCATGCGTCAGTGCGATAGCAAGTCC
>JBKJHR010000028.1:0-2688 GCA_046598695.1 Kapaibacterium sp. (SeqCode) | reverse complement strand
GTCAAAGCAAACCATGCCCTCAGTGTCAGAACTTGTGCCCTAACTTCAGGCAACACTCTGTAATAATTCTCTGTTTTCATGCCCAATGCAAACGAAATGGAAAAATGCGATCGTCGTTGGCGCTTCGAGCGGCATCGGCGAGGCGCTGGTGTATGAGTTGGCGGGGCGCGGAGTCTCGGTCGCGCTTGTGGCGCGGCGCGGCGAAGAGATGGCGCGCGTTGCCGAAAAAGCAAAGGCGATCGAAGGTGCAACTGGCAAAGCCTTCCCGATCTTCATTCACGACGTCACGAATTACTCCGAAGTGCCTGAGCTTTTTCAGAAGATCACACAAGAGCTTGGTGGGCTCGATCTCATCATTTACAATTCCGGCGTCATGCCGCACGTTGCACCTGATGAATATAACTTCGCAAAAGACAAGGCAATGATAGATATCAATGTTCTGGGAGCTTTCGCATGGTTGAATGAAGCAGCAATGCGGTTCAAAAATGTCGGCGCTGGAAATATCGTCGGCATTTCGAGCATCGCCGGAGAGCGCGGCAGACGTGGAACGCCAGCGTACTATGTCTCAAAGGCAGCACTCACAACGTATCTCGAATCACTTCGCAATCGCCTTTCGCAATATGGGGTGACCGTGACAACGATCAAACCTGGCATCATTGATACACCAATGACGCAAGGATTGACTACAGCAGTAGCATCGTATCCCGTCAAAGAAACGGCAGAGCAGATCGTGAATGCTGCAAAGAAAGGAAAGATCAGTGCATATATCCCTGGCAAATTCCGTATCGTCTCGATGATCTTGCACATGATCCCATCGTTTATTTTCCGCAGATTGAATTTCTAAATGTCCCTTCTCGCACGCGATCATATCGAGAAGGTCATTGGTTGGGGCGGTGCCGTCGCAGCCGATGGATACGTTTATCGCCCGACAACGATCGCAGGCATCCGTGAAGTATTTGATCTTGCGAAAAGCTCGAACCGTCTTGTTACTCTCCGCGGAGCAGGTAGAAGTTACGGCGATGCATCGCTCGGTGCAGAGCATCTTGTACTCGATCTCACGCGCATGAATCGCATCCTCGCATGGGATCCACACACAGGCATTATCACCTGCGAGCCTGGGGTAACCATCGAACAGATATGGAAGTATTGCATTGCTGACGGTTGGTGGTGCCCTGTTGTATCAGGCACGATGTACCCAACGCTCGGCGGTGTGCTTGGGATGAACATTCATGGCAAGAATAATTTTTCAGTAGGTCCTATTGGGGAACATGTTCTTTCGTTTGATCTGATTACTCCTGCTGGTGAATTCAATAATATCACGAAAGAAAGCGATCCCGATCTTTTCTATTCAGCTATTTCGGGTTTTGGTATGCTCGGATGTTTTACGAGCATTACGCTGAAGATGAAAAAAGTGTATTCAGGTTTGCTTGATGTGAAAGAACTTGTCGCGCAAGATCTCCACGAGCTTTTTGAAATATACGATAACCATATTCCCGAAAGTGATTATCTTGTCGGATGGATCGATGCATTCCCCGAAGGAGCGACGTTAGGCAGAGCCGTTATCCATCAAGCAAATTATGTGAAAGAAGGGGAAGATCACTTCCCGACACAAACACTTCGCGTTGAAAAGCAAGAGCTCCCCGATACGATCATGGGTATCATCCCCAAATCCATCGTCTGGAGATTCATGCGTGTATTTTGGAATGATCTTGGTGTCAAACTGACGAACTGGGCAAAATTTTTCTCGACAAAAATTCCTATCTTACCAAAGCAATACCGCCAATCACATGCGGGTTTTGCTTTCTTGCTTGATTATGTCCCGAATTGGAAGAAGGCGTATGGCAAAGGCGGACTTATTCAATATCAATCTTTCATCCCGAAAGAAACGGCTGAAGAGGTATATCGGAAGCAGCTTGAACTTTGTCAACGCGAGAAGCTCGTGCCGTATCTCGCTGTCTTCAAGCGTCATAGAGCGGATAACTTCTTAATGAGCCATGCCGTGGATGGCTATTCGCTTGCGCTTGATTTTAAAGTCACAGAAAAGAATCGCAAGCAACTCTGGGACTTGTGTCATACAATGAATGACATCGTTCTTGCCGGAGGCGGGAAGTTCTATTTCGCAAAAGATGCAACACTACGTCCGTCCGATTTCAAAGCCTATCTCGGTGAAGAACGAATTACAAAACTGAAAGTATTAAAGGCAAAGTACGATCCGGAGAATATCTTACAGACGGAGTTGTCGAAGCGATTGATGACTTGAGAGGATAGAGATGCACAGGTTATAAACCTGTGCTACTGATTTTATGAATAGCTCTTGAAAGTAATTGATGCTCGATCTCTTTTACTCTGCCCTGCAATAATTCTGGTGTATCATCGGGCGACACATTACATCTATCTTGCAGGATGATCTCACCTTTATCATATTCATTTGTAACGTAATGTACCGTCGCCCCTGTCTCCGTATCACCAGATGCAAGGACAGCGGCATGAACATTCAGTCCGTACATTCCTTCGCCTCCATACTTAGGAAGAAGCGCAGGATGAATGTTAATGATTCGGTTCTCGTATTTTTCTACAACAGCACGGGGGAGTTTTTTCATATATCCCGCAAGAACGATAAGGTCGGTTTTGTAGGTGTCGAGAACTTCCAACGTCTTTTCTTCTAACCGGTTTTCATCTCCGACGAAT
>JBKJHR010000232.1:0-4510 GCA_046598695.1 Kapaibacterium sp. (SeqCode) | reverse complement strand
GTTTCGCCAAGATCCATGCAAAGAGCAATCCAGCAACATAATATGGTATTCCAAAAACCACCCATGTCACGATGCCATTATCATACACGTACTCACCCACGGCGATAATACCACCATACCACGTTGAGACAAGCGTGGCGACAAAAGCCGGAAGCGTTAGTGTCCTCCCTGCCAATAGATATTCTTCAGCCTCGCTCTTTTCTTTCCTTCTTCTGATGACAAGGAACCCGACCAGAGCATTAGCGACGATATATAAAATGATGATCGCAAGATCAATGAAGGAGAGTTGCGGAAGATATGAGGTGCTCATGCTATAAAGCTACAGAAACGAGTAGCGAGCCTTGACGTATGGAGACTACTGCACCTTCAGATGAAACAACGACATTACTCAAACCTTCGCGCTTACCGAACTCCATGTCTGCATCATCAAGAGCATACTTGAGTCCTTTCGTTGTAATACCAGATGTGGGAGAAAATGCCAGCAAGGTGACAGAAGTTGGCATTGGTCTTGCGATAGAAATCTGATTCTTCATGGTTGTAAGAAAGCGATGAGTATGAAAAACATCAACGGCCTCAAGCGTCTCGAAACTATCCGTATAACGCAACATTACACTGAAATTCACAAGCAAATGATCGGTGCGTTTGCCATGAATTCCAAGTACCGTTATCTTTGAATCAGGGTAATTACTTGAAAGATACTGAAGCGCCTTTTCAAAGTCATTCGTTTCTTGGTCCGCATTCTCAATGAAATTACTGTGATGTGATAGAAAGTATTCTTTCGACTCTGAATCAATGGAATCCATATCTCCGAGAATGACATCAACCGAGATTTGATTATGTCGTGCATAGCTCGCTGCACCATCTGTTGCGGCGATAATATCTGCATGAGAAGCATATTCAGCAATGATCTCACGAGCAGGCTCTTCCCCATCAAGAAGTAGGAGAATGTGCTTTACCATTTATAAACCTATCTCCAATCCCGCCGACATATGGAATGGCGCGGCAACAAAGAAGCCAGATCCTGCTTCAGAGTATGTAGTAAAAAGATTATTCGTGATGTTATTCAATCTCAATTTTATTTGAATTGACTGAAACCCTAAAACATCCGTTTGCTTTAGTCCAATACTTCCGTCAAGAACGAAAAATGCTTCGTTCTTGAATGTATCAGTATTCTCAAGATCTCCGTACATATCACCAACATAATGACCGGTAACTCCAAAAGTCAGTAGATCAAATGGATGAAATTGAACCGCTACTCCTCCAATGATTGAAGGAAAACCAATCGGCACTTTTCCGATTACAGCTTGCGGATCTTTATACGAGTCAAATTGTCGTATCTCATTGTGGCTAATGGTTAGATTAGTAGAAATAGAGAAAAGAGAATTATAGGAAACAGCAGCATGAAATTCCCCACCATAATGGATGACGCTCTCTGCATTGCCGACAATTGACGAACCGAATCGGTCAGTCTTCCCAGTTTTGATCAACTCATCGGTGAAGGGCATGAAGTATCCGTTCAGAGAACATTGGAGCTTGACATTTTCCGAAATCTGATCAGCATAATTCACTCCTACTTCTCCGTCGAACAAATGCTCTGGTTTCACTTTGGGGGCGTTGAAGTCATAGGTCGCGAACTGTGTACGTTCAAAGTTTGGCTCTGAGAAAAACTCTGCATTGTAGTAATCTTTTAGACGAGGTTCACGGGACGTATATGATGCACTCACGAGCGCAGATAATTCATTCGATAAAAGAATATTTGCACCAAGACGTGGATTGACAAATAACAGCGGCACGGTGAATGAATAGCTTGTAAAACCAGGAAGCAAGCCTTTCGATGATGCTTGTACCGAATCTACAAAGAATGGCTTCTCATCATAGAAACGATATGTTTGGCTCAGTATCTGCAGGCTTCCCTGCACATTCACGACATCACCCAACAACATATTCTCAGCAAGATAACCGGAAAGTATATCTTTACCTCCTTTGTAATCATAGAACTTATAGTCACCAGGCAGATCAATAGGCAACCTTGATGCTGAGAGAAGTTTTCCCCAGTGAGTAGAACGATGAATACGGAATTCACCTCCGACAGTAAGTGTCCCATTATCGTGACGATATTCAAATTTTGGTAGCCAACCAAAATGTTTATTTCCAACAAATGCGCGGGTTAGCTCATTGCCAAGCGTCGTATCAGTAATACCTTTGAATCCATATTGCTTACCATACTCAGGAGTGAGCGCATAATAATAGCTATGAGAATATCCGGTAAAGGGAAATACCCACGTCCCATCAAAATCGAATTGTCCATCTCCTTGGATAAAGAACAAAGTATTATTGAAAGTCAAATCTTTCTCAATATCCCAACTTGATAGCAATTCGTAATGTGGTTGAAAAAACTGTTCGCGTTCCTCGGGACGACGTTCATAGATGAATGATTCTGAGTAATTCGTTCTGCGCGCTGAGTCGTTCTTAAAATTGCTTCGCAACGAATCAGAGGGGAAGATACCGTAATAGTCTAAGCCATCAGAAATTGGTCCACCGTAAAAGTTTAGCTGGAGCGTGAAGTTTGAATCATATCGTGCGACAGAAAGATAATACGCCTTCTCATCAATGAATGCATTGTGACGATAGCCATCTGTCTTCAATTGCGAAAGTCTTGCCATGATCGCATACTTGTTATCGATCAATCCTGAATTAAGAGTAATACCAAGCTTTGAGGTGTTATATGTACCAATCTCTGATGAGACAATAATTTCACGCTTTGCCGATGGCGCAGTCGTTATGTTTATTGAACCTCCAATTGCTGGAGGGCCGTAGAACGCTGTCCCAGCTCCGCGTTGAACTGAAATAGAGGAAGTCGAAGAGCTCAGGTCAGGCATATCTATCCAATAGACACTTTGATCTTCAGGGTCATTCTGTGGAATTCCATTAACGAGAACCGACTGCCTGCGTTGATCGAAGCCTCGGATATTAGCATACGTATAGCCAAAATCCAAACCACTTTGTGAGTAAAAAACTACACTTGGTAGGTCGGCGATAAAGCTCGGAATATCACGCAGATTTGACTCTGATGCGATTTTCACACGATCAATCTTCTCAAAAGGGGCAGGCGTTTTTCTCTCTTCCGCTGGAAAACCAGTCACTATCACTTCCCTGCTTGATCTGCGTTTGATCGAATCCTGCTTGCTTACTGTCTGCGCTCGCACAGAAAATGCGATACAAAGAATGCCAAGAACGATACAATTTCTCATCATTGATATAAAATAAGAAAACCGTTTTCACTCACCTCATATTAGGCAGAGCGGAAACGGTTATCGAACAATTTTTTTAATTGTATCAAGTCGTTTGCCTCCGCCGGTATGAGCCGGATCAGGTCTTAAGGGTATCATCTCAGTTCACTTTTTTTTTGCGAACACCCCTAACGATCACTACAAATATACGATATATTACTAAAGCGTTACGTTATTTTGCTAAAACCATGCGTTTGGTGACGATCGTTTTCCCCATGCGTGCTTTGTAAAAATAGATACCTGATAACCACGTCGTTCCATCAATTTCCGCAGTATGCCTACCTTGTTCGAGCTTCTTATCAACGAGAACAACCACTTCCCTTCCAATAATATCATAGACCGTAAGTTTGAAAAATCCGCTATGTGCTAATCGAAATGAGATCGTTGTTTTATTATTGAAAGGATTGGGTTTATTCTGTTCAACAAAGACGTCTTTCTGCTTTCCGTACTCGATCTTGATAGGTTCGGTATAGCTCTTTGAAGAATCAAAACCGATGAGAGCCAGACGATAATAGAGATCAATGTTTTGTCCGAGTGCTGGTAAGTTCTCAATTGCAGAATAGTTTGCACGGCTGATAAAGTCGGCTTCTTCATCATTTATTTTGAGCGGACGTTTGGCATCAAGACGAATCACCTTTTGATATTCTCCGAACGAAGCGATACGTCGTTGCAGCTCGTATGACTTTACATTATTCTCACGGGTCGCCTTCCAGGAGAATGAAATCCGTGAAAGTGAAGTCTGCTCAACAGAAAGTGGTGCATTATCAAGTAAAATGGGCGAGCTGGTCTCATGTATTCTTGAAAGGCTATCAAATTCTATCTTCGGGATTGATACTTGCTTATGCACACCCATCGAATCATTCGTCATCAAAATGATCGGTATGCTTGAACGGGCAGTTTGTCCATATTCCTCAAAATGAAAAAGGGCGAAAAGTGATGAGACTGTATCACGAAGAGCTATTCCAACATTTGGAAGAAAATCAGCTGGCTTAACATATCCTATACGTGAAAATTGTAGCTCGTCCAATTGAAATTGATCAGATTCACCACGAGCAATGGAAATGGAATCCACTCCGTCAAACATATCAGGTTCTTTGTCCGAAGAATCCGACAACTCTCCATCGAAATAATATCGTAGTACTCCTACGGAATCCCGAGAAAGCAAATGGTGATGCCATGCACCATCAATTGCTATTTTATCAGGCTGAAGGGGGATTAGC
>JBKJHR010000046.1:0-4269 GCA_046598695.1 Kapaibacterium sp. (SeqCode) | reverse complement strand
CTCATGCCAAGCTCCGTTGCGCCAACTCCAGCTATCCCGCAACAGATCCAACAGACCGTTGCACCGAGCGCACCAGATAATTTCTATAGCCGCGTTGAAACTCCGGTTGCACCGATGCGTGAGAATCGTCCGCAGAATTCACCAAATGTCATCACGGCACCGAAGCCACCGATCGACCCGAACATCAATCCGAATTACACATTCGATACGTTCATTCGGGGTGATTCAAACAAACTTGCATTTGCGGCAGCGATGGCTGTTGCAAATAATCCCGGCGGGACGAGATACAATCCGCTTATTATCTACGGAAATGTTGGTCTGGGTAAAACACACTTAGTGCAAGCGATCGGAAATTACTCCATGGAGAAATTTCCGGGGCTTCGCATTCACTACACATCCAGCGAACGCTTCACGAAGGAATTCGTGGATGCAATTCAATCTGACCGGATCAGTGAATTCAATACACTCTTCCGTTCGATCGATATTTTAATGATCGATGACGTTCAATTCTTTGCCGGAAAAGAACGTACACAAGATAGCTTTTTCCATACCTTCAACGAACTCCGCGAAAAAGGGAAGCAGATCATCCTTACATGCGACCGCGCACCAAAAGAGTTAAAAGATATTGATGATCGTCTCCTCAATCGTTTACAGTGGGGACTGACGACGGATATGGCTGCACCTGATCTCGAAACACGTATCGCAATTTTGCGACACAAGGCTGTTCGTGATGGGTTTGATATTTCCGAGGAAGTACTGGAGTTCATAGCATCGAACGTCACGAATAATATCCGCGAACTCGAAGGTTGCTTGATCTCGCTCGAAGCGACGATCTCCCTCGAAGGCAGAGAGCCTTCGATCGATGTGGCTCGTGATGTGTTGCGTAAGGTGGCGCGACGCTCGGCTCCGACACTCTCTATCGAGACTATTCAGAAGCTTGTCAGCAAACATTTTAACATTGAAGAAGAACTTCTTCGCGCAAAGACACGTAAGCAGGAAGTGGTGCAAGCGCGACAAGTGGCAATGTATCTCTGTAAAGAGCTTACACCAAGCACTCTTAATACCATCGGTTTACATTTCGGCGGACGCGATCACTCCACTGTTATTCATGCACAGCAAACCGTGATAGACGATATGCGTCACGACCCTGTCTTCGCAAATCGCGTGAACGAAGTCAAGCGTCAGTTGGAATTGATGCAATAAAAATTTATTTACTACATAAACCAAACAAACACAATGAAAAAGATACTCATCGTCCTTGGACTAAGCACAGCAATGCTCGCATCATGCGGCAAGAAGGAAGAACCTGCTGCACTCGTTGATACTGTTCTTGTGCCTGTAGCAGTACCAACTGCACCAGCACCGGGATCAAGCGTCTCTAGGACGACAACGACCACCACGACAACAACGCCACCAAAGAAGGATGCGCTTGATAAAGCAAATGATGCACTTGATAAGACAGATGAAGTCGTCACCAAGAGCGGAAAGATCCTTGATAAATCAGGTACGATTATACACAAGACAGACGATATTTTACGAAAGTAAGGACATAAGCCCCCTCACTCTGAGTCAAAAAGACGCGTTCCGAAAGGGCGCGTCTTTTGTCATTTCATACGATACTTTATTTTTTCTCGAACGTTGTCATCATTTTGCATTGCCTATACGAGCCAATGCTGTTTTCGACAACGATCTGATAGAGATAATTTCCTGTCCTGCCGTTTCTGTGGGAAACAGTGCACAGAGTGCAGGGAGAAAAAGATATTATGCAGGCACTGCTTCGGTTCTTCCGAAGGAGGAAACGCGTGTTCCCTTTTCGCCGCGAACAGTATTCTTGAGTGTCTTACGACGTGCATGTTCCGGTGTACCGAAATCAGGCAAGCCCCATGCCATAATCGTATAATGATTATTATAGGTAATAAGATTTTGATCTACTCTCGATAAACCAATAGCAAAAGCTCTATCAGGAGTATCTCCGGGATAAGCAGCGATGATATTATTATTTACCAAGTGCTGATAGATCTCTTTTGACTTATGATAGCTTTCATCTGAGGAGATAAAGTCTCTGATCTTCTCAATGACGGCATCCGTAAGAATTTCGGATTTACGTCTGACGAATACTTTCGTCCCCTTTGCAGGACCGCGCTTCTTCTTGGCTGGCTTATCTTCCATTGAAGGCATTGCCGAGACGGACTCTACATCTCGCTTACCGCTCAAGAGTTCGTCGCAGACAAGCAGACGTTTTTTAATTTGATACAGCTTCGGAGCAATGCGCTCCCATGTTTCTATTGCTGCAATAACGATTTCAAGTTCTCCTTTAATAGCGGAGGTCGAATTGGCGAACGTCTTCGGGATATTCGTCGTCGTTTCGGTGAGAACTACTAATTGATCTGCCGTAATCTCTGACTGGCTTTCGCTGTCAAATGTGTTAAATTTATCAAGTGTCATATCTTCAAAATAAGATGCGTCTTATTGAATAAGGTTGAGAAAAAGTTGTAAAAACCGAATCTGTGGTGCCTGTATAACGGATTTCATGTGTACGTTGTTCAAAGAATCTTGAGAAATTATTGAATCTATATAAAATAGGCTCTAGTTAATTCGATTATATGTATGTCATTCCTATATGACAGTCTAGGGGAGAAGATTGTGGATGAACGGGCAAAGGGAGAACAAGGAATAGGCGAACTCACCCTATTTTCTATCGCTCGTCAACGAACCTGAAGGGGGTTTCTCTGTGCTTGCCCCCAATCATGTGGTATTTTTGCAAGTATAGACATGCGCGCAAATCAACGAACCGTCAAAAGCATTTCCCGTCTTGAAGGCATCGGTCTCCATACCGGTAACGCCTCGACAATAGAATTCCATCCGGCACCGGAGAATTACGGTATTCGCTTCGTCCGAAAAGACGTAAACGGCGAGCCGGAGATTCCCGCCCTCGTGGATTTTGTCAGTGATATTTCCCGCGGCACTACGCTCACCAATAACGGCGCGAGCGTCCATACGGTAGAGCACGTCCTCGCCGCTGTTGTCGGCTTAGAAATAGATAACGTCCGCATTGAGCTTACGGCTAACGAGCCACCTATCGCAGATGGCAGCTCGGGCGAATATGTAAGAACCTTGCTTGCAGCAGGATTCGAGGAGCAGACCGCTCCACGACAATATCTCATCGTTGATTCGACCGTTTCTTACTCCAACGAAGAGAAGATGGTGGAGATGGTCGCATTGCCCCTCAAAGGCGATTACCGTATGACGGTGATGATCGATTACAATAACCCAGCACTTGGCAGTCAACATACCGGGCTTTTCTCTCTCGAAAAGGAATTTGTTAACGACTTTGCCCCCTGCCGTACATTTTGCTTTCTGCATGAAGTGGAGATGCTTCGCAAGCAGGGACTCATTAAAGGCGGCAATCTCGATAATGCGATCGTTATCGTTGATGGTGAACCAACGCAAACCGAGGTTGATGCACTTGTCAGTAATCTTGGTCTCGAAGGTTCGGTGATGCTAGGCTCGCATGGGACATTGAACAACAAGCCGCTCCGCTTCAAGAATGAACCTGCCCGTCATAAACTTCTCGATCTCCTTGGTGATCTGGCACTCGTCGGAGCACCAATACAAGCACAAATATTAGCGGCGCGCCCAGGACATGCATCCAATGTGGAATTTGCACGGAAACTCCGTGAGCAATTCAAGAAGCAATCTCTTGTCCAGAAATACTCAACGGGTGCGAATGCTGTCTTCGATATTATGGCTATCGAGAAGGTCATGCCGCATCGGTATCCGTTCTTATTAGTGGATAGAATTTTAGAGATAGACCTCGAAGCGGGAAAAGAAAGCATCGTTGGACTAAAGAATGTCACATACAACGAGCCGTTTTTCATGGGGCACTTCCCTGGGCGCCCTGTGATGCCGGGAGTCCTTATCATCGAAGCAATGGCGCAGACAGGCGGAATGCTCATGCTCAATACGATGGGCGACCCTTCGACAAAGCTTGTTCTTTTTATGTCTATTGATAAGGCAAAATTCCGCAAGCCTGTTATACCCGGAGATCAATTGATCTTTAAAGTAAAGCTCCTTCGCAATAGAGGCAAGTCATTTCAGCTTGCAGGTCAAGCATTTGTTGACAATCAACTTGTCGCTGAGGCAGAGCTTATGGCGGCTATCGTAGACAAGGAGGCTGCAAACTAATGGCAGTAACAATCCATCCGACGGCAATCGTTGATTCGAAAGCAGAGCTCGCAGAAGGAGTAACAGTTGGTCCCTATGCCATCA
>JBKJHR010000201.1:0-15743 GCA_046598695.1 Kapaibacterium sp. (SeqCode) | reverse complement strand
AATCTCTGGAGCAAGACCAATCCCCCTGACGAGCAGAACCGTATCCCGATGGCAATGCGCGCCTTGCTTGTGCAGGGGAATGGGAAGAATATCCTCGTTGATACGGGAATGGGCGAGAAGTATGACGAAAAGACACGCACGATCTATAAGCTCGACAATTCGCAATTCACTCTACTTGGCTCACTTGCTGGTGAAGGGTTGAAGCCTGAAGACATTACCGACGTTATCCAAACACATTTGCATTTCGATCATTGCGGCGGTTCGGTTACGCATACTTCCGATGGTAAACTCATCCCAACTTTCCCAAATGCAACGCATTACGTTCAAAAAGAAAATCTTGCGTGGGCACGGAAACCAACAGAGAAAGACCGTGCAAGTTATTTGAAAAATGATTGGGAGCCACTCATCGCAGAAGGGATGCTCAAGGAAATCGATGGAGAAGGCGAGATTTTCCCTGGTATTCATTTGCACATTTTCAACGGACATACCAAAGCGCAACAACTTCCTCGTATTTCCGACGGCGAAAATCATCTCTTCTTCTGCGCCGATCTTTTCCCAACGAAGGCACATATTAACATCCCGTTTATTATGGGATATGACAACTTCCCACTCACAACCTTAGAAGAAAAGAAAACCTATCTCCCACGTATGTTTGAAGAAAAATGGAAGCTTTTCTTAGAGCACGACCCAGCGAGTCCGATTGTTACCTTAGAACAGACAGAGCGAGGTTTTAAACCAAAAGAGGCTCTCTAAGAACACATAGACGACAAATGAGCGTTTGGAATGACATTTGCATAACTCCCTGGAATTAAAACGTATGATTGGTATGAAGACATTTAGTTACAGAATATTCATGTTTGCACTTCTTGGCATCACTGCATCCGTCGGTCGGAGCCAGTGGTCGCTACAATCCGGCGAGATCGAGAAGCAAATTCGCAGAGGCATCGAAGTGACCTACAACATGGATTATTCTCTTGGGGATAAGATATTCGACTCCGTTATCCGCGAATCGCCGAATCATCCTTCTGGCTATTTCTTCAAGGCAATGGTCAATTTCTGGCGCGCTATCACCAATACTGATAACACCGGCTATGATCTGGTTTATCGTGAGCTTCTTAACCAATCGTTAAAGAAATCCGATCTGATTCTTGATTCCAACGAGTTTGATCTTGCCGGAAATTTTTATAAAGGCGCAGCATTGGGTATGCGCGCACGTATTTTTGCTATCCGCCCCAATTGGCAGGATGCCATCGGGCTACTTCTTGGTGATGCAAAAGAAGGCATAAAATACTTGAACAAACTCGAGGAGAAGGTCCCCTCGAATGGAGATATTCTCTTTGGCAGAGGGATGTATAATTACTACGTAGAAGCCGTAAAAGAGGATAACCCTTCGCTTGCACCGATCATTGGTTTCTTTGCCGCAGGCAATAAACGTGCGGGACTGCAGATGCTCGAGATCGCTAAAGACCGCGCAAGTTATTCCAAAACTGAGGCAATGTATGAGCTGATGAAGGTAAACTATCTTTACGAGAAAAACTATCAGGCATCCTTCGCGATAGCCCGCACATTGATCACAAAATATCCGAACAACTCGAATTTCTTACATTACTATGGCTTCAACCAAGTCAGCCTTGGGATGCTTGATGGGTATGATTCAACATATCACGTTATCCTTTCGAGAGCACGCGCGAAGCGCGAGGGCTACACGATCAAACAGGCACGTGAGGCAATGTATTTTATCGGGCAGGCAAATCTGTATCGCCGCAACGGAAATCTTGACTCCTCTCTTTATTATTTCTACAACAGCAACCTCCTAAGCCGAAAGATCACACCGACGGAGGTCACATGGTGGATACCCAAATCGGAACTCCTGATGGGCATGGCGTATGATGCCAAAGGCGACAGAAAAAATGCTCTGATGATGTACAATCGTGTACTTCAGATAAAAGATATGTCCGGCACACAAGCAGAAGCAAGGCGATATATTGATACCCCGTACAAACGGTAGGTGAAATAAAAATTTCAAATACTGACTACAAAACTGTACAGTGCCTTATATTTGTAGTAATTAATACGTACTACAACTATGTCTCATATTCTCATAATAGACGACGAAGAATCCATACGCGAGACGCTTGCATGGATATTTGAGCTTGAAAAGCATACGGTATTGACTGCAAAGTCCGGCAACGAAGGGCTTGCCATCGTCAAACGCGGCGAACAGATAGACTGCGTCTTACTTGATGTAAAGATGGAGGGCATGGATGGGCTTGAAACGCTCAAGGAAATTCGTAAAGTCAACGAGAATATTCCCGTCATCATGATCTCCGGTCATGGCAACATTGAAACCGCAGTTGAAGCAACCAAGCTCGGCGCATTTGATTTTGTCGAGAAGCCACCGGATAGAGAAAAGTTATTAGTGCTCGTTCGGAATGCTGTCGGTATGCGTCAACTTGAGACACAGGTCAAGACGCTCTCTGCACAGCTTGTTGGCAGCGAGAAGATGCTCGGCAACTCTGCGGCAATGCGAAGCATCCGTGCAATGATCGAACGTGTTGCGCCAACAGAAGCACGTGTCCTTATCACTGGAGAAAATGGCTCGGGTAAAGAGCTTGTGGCGCGTGCGATCCACCGTAATTCTCAGCGTAAAGATAAGCCATTTATTGAGGTCAATTGTGCGGCGATCCCGAAAGATCTGATCGAGAGCGAGCTCTTCGGACATGAAAAGGGCTCGTTCACCGGAGCGCAACAACAACGCATCGGTAAGTTCGAGCAAGCCGATGGTGGTACTCTTTTCATGGATGAGATCGGCGATATGTCGCTCGAAGCACAGGCGAAAGTTCTGAAAGTCATTGATGAGGGTTGGATCGAGCGCGTTGGAAGCTCAACTGGTAAACCTATCCGCGTTGATGTTCGCCTTATTGCTGCAACGAATAAAAATCTTCCTGAAGAGATCAGAGCTGGACATTTCCGTGAGGATCTGTATCACCGCCTGAATGTTATCCCCATTCATGTCCCACCACTCCGCGGACGCAGAGAAGATATCCCACTTCTTGCCGAAGCATTCGCTAATGAATTTGCCGCAGAAACAAAACGCAAGACAATGCGCTTTGAGCCTGACGCTATGCAATTAATGATGGCAATCCCTTATACGGGAAATATCCGCGAGCTTCGCAACATCATTGAGCGAATGGTTATCCTCTCACCCGGTGAGACTATCCGCAAAGAAGATGTTGAGCGGCTTGGAGTGGCATTCAGTATGAATGCAGGAAGCCCTTCAACGCAATCTTACGAGACATCCGCAGGTAATGAGGGAGACAGTGATGATCTTTCCAGAAGCGTTATCCTAACTGCCGCTGATATTGCCCGTATCCAAGCGACAGACACGGATACTTACTTTGCGAATGCGGCAAATAATCCATTACAAGAGGCACTTGCTGCGCATACATTCCAAGAATTCAAAGATCAGGCAGAGAAGATATTTATCATCGAACGTTTGCGTGAGAATAACTGGAATATCAGTCGTACCGCCGAAGCACTCGACATTCAACGCTCACATCTCTACACAAAGATGCGTAAGTTTGGATTAACAAAAGATCGGAAAGAAGGCGGTGATGAGGAGGAGACTGTTGAAGGATAGTCGAAATAGATACACTATAACATTTTCTCGTAGATACGATAGGTCTTATACTTTTTACCGTTCATCATTTCGCAAGCACGGTTCATGGCATCGTTATTTTCTAAGATCCATGACGCTTCACCATACGTATATCCTTTCCTGATAGCCATCTCTATCGTCGCATTATAGAGCATACCATCTATACCGAGAGAGCGGTACTGCTTATCAATTCCCAATACAAGAATACGTAGTGTATCAATTTTTTTCTTCTTCGTAAGAAGATTAAATAATCCGATGGGAAGATTCATTACACCTCGTGGAATTCGCTTGCCCCCATGAAATGCTTGATTAACATCGGGAACAGAAAGACTAAACCCTACCGTCTTGCCATCTTTCTCCGCAAAAAATATCGCATCAGGATCGTAGACCTGTTTCAAGTCTTTCACTAGGACATCGAATTCTTTATCTGTCATTGGCACAAAGCCCCAATTCCTTTCCCACGCTGCATTATAGATATTCTTTATTTTCTCAACTTCCTTATCGAACTTTGACCTATCAAAAGGACGGATCGTCACCTTCGATCGCTCTTGTAAGGCTTTGACAACGCGGATAAGCTTCTCTGAGCGAGCTGTTGCAGTCGAAAGAAGCCACGCATATAAGTCCATCACCTTCTTGTAGCCGCGCTCTTCGACAAGTTTTTCGTAGTACCGGGGGTTATACGTCATGAGCAGAACCGGAGGGCTATCAAATCCATCAATGAGCAACCCTGCTTCATCATTCGATGAAGGATTAAAAGGACCTTGCACACTTGTCATCCCTCGTTCTCGCAAGAAAGCCTCTGCTTCATCGAATAATGCTTTTGCCACATCGCTTCGATCAACGCATTCAAAGAATCCGAAAAAACCAATCTTGTCGTTATGAAATGAATTGTAGTTGTGGTTGATGATTGCTGCAATGCGGCCTATGATCTTACCTTCTTCTTCTGCTATAAAAAAGGCAGTATCTGTATGTTCATAGAATGGATTTTTCTTTTCATCTATGAGCTTCATCCGATCCATCTCTAAAGGCGGTACCCAATTCGGGTCGGCACCATAGATATCCCACAACATCCTCACGAATATGAGCTTTTCTTTCTTCGTATGTATTTGTCTGACCTGCATCAGAGGATGCTATTTGCGTAATTTTCCGTAGGCTTTCTGCATTGCAATACTTGCATCCGTTGTCACTCTCTGTGACTTTTCCCCTGCGTTGCGAACCTTCGTACTGCTCTTCTCTATCGCAGAGATGATCTTTTTGTACTTTTCATAGTCAGCCTTGTATTTATCATACTCGATCTGCGACTGAAATACTTTGTATCTGCCCGTCAAACCTGTTGAATCGACAAACTGTAGTGCATCACGCACACCTGAATAGAGTTCGCTCAGTGCAAGCGTGAACTTCTCGAATGCGCTATGATCGGTAGAGTACGCATCAATAAATTCCTTGAGATAGCCGTCACGTTTTGCCTTAGGGATAAACATACGGATACGCTCCACAGAATCTTTCACATCCTGAAGTGTCTTCGTACTTACGCTACGGTAGACTTCCAGATACGAAAGAAAATCTTTGATCGCACCGATATTGCGTTTGATCGTATCAGGGATCAGTGCATTGGTATCAAGCGGATTGAGAGCATTGACTCTGCCAAGCTCAGAGTTAAAGATCGTTGCACGTCTATTGAGTCCATTCATTGTACTATCAATGAGTGCGCCTGATCGCTCGCCGATAAGCGTCTCCGCGTCCTTTTCTTGCGCGAAAAGTGGTGTGCAAATACTAAGAAAAAAAACAAGTATAAGTGTATGACGCATTGGTATTCCCATATAATAAATTACTGTGATAGAATAACGAGGAGGAAGAGCCTCTCGTTTCGGGGGAGTTAGAATCGCACATTGATATTGGCTGTCGGAACGAAGCCAAGTCTGCCATCAGACGTATGCCGCGTTTGGAGTTCACCGTGCAAGCGGATGCTGCTATTGTGGTCTTTCGTCAACAACACAGCATCAATGGCTGAGAGAACACGATTAATGATAAGTCCATAGAGAAAATTTTGTGCATTATCATATTGGTAATTCATATTGGCTCGCATCTCAGCATGTCGCTGATAATCGAATGAATGTGTCGGATCGGAATCGCGTGCATCTTTCCACCCGTAGGTAAACTGAATATACTTTGAGATCAACTCGTAATACTGTTGAGAGCCGCGCTCAGGCAAACGGTGAGAAAGGGGAAGCGTTACAAGTGTTGATTGCGCAAGCGTATCTTCCGCCATATTGATCTCATTGAAGTTGTTAGGATCAGTAATGCGATAATCACGATGAATGCCAGCAAGGAGAGAGTTCAGCGAGTCAGAGTATTTACTTGGCAACCACAACGAATCAGCCCATGCATGAAATGCGGCTAACGAATCATCACCTCGTTTATTGTAGATGATATTTCCGTACCATAAGCCTGCGTCTATTGCTGTGAAGATCAGCCCGCGCCAAATCTGGTCACCAACATAATATTCGCCAAGCCCTGGCAATACAATAGAAAGTGCAGCGGCAAGAAAAGGACTCTTATGTGAAGTAACAACTGGCACTGCTTCTCCCTCAAGTCCTGGTATTTCTTCCTGTCGGCTATCCGGCGCAAGGCGAAAGAACTCATCCTCAGTTATCACTTTCCTAAATGCTGATGCCTCGCCGAAACTCTTAGGTGCGAGAAATTGTGAATATGCTGATCCCCAAAAAAGGACGAGACACACACCAACACAACACGCTCCTAGCAACCTCGATACACTCACTGATAATTATTTCTTCGGGGTGTTTACCATTTTATACCTAAGCTAAAGCGGAGGGTATTGGCAAGAGGGTGATTCTCCTCGAATGTATTGATATAGCTGAAATCGAACTGGTACGCATCATAACGTATGCCTGCACCGAACGTCATATACTTACGATTTCCGACACTTTGTCCTTCAGTATAATATCCGGCACGCAAAGCGAGGAGCTTATCATACCAGTATTCCAAACCTGCTGAGAATTGGAGCGATCCGCCAAGCGAGCCTTTCCATGCGGTGATAAAAGCCTTAGGAAGGTTGTCAGCAATACCCGATGCAGAGTCACGATGAACAAGTAACTTCGCAACGTCAGCCTGTACGGCAAGGTCATTATACTCATCAACCAAAAGTTTGTACGAAGCACCAAGACGCAATTGCGTCGGGAGTGGATCAGCTTGAGCTACGTCAACATATCGCACCTTCGGACCGATATTCGACACAACAGCACCGATCGCCAAGCGATTGGCAAGCTCTTCGATATACGTCGTATCAGGGCGCCACATTGCGCTCACATCAAAGCTGACCGAACGTCCGATTCCCTTCTGCTGCTCTTGCCCAACATTGAGCGGAGAGAGCGATGATTGAATATAGCGAATACTACCGCCAAAGCCCCATTCTGTCGAGAGCTTGGTTGCATAACCGAGAGCAATCGCATACTCGAACGAATGGAATTCGCCGAGTGGGTCAGGCGAAAGCTCTGTCGTGTAAATAAATTTACCGAGATTGAGGTACGTGATGCTTGCCGCTATCGTCCCACCGAAATCTTCATCGTTATTCCACTTAAAGGAAGCATAATCATAGAAAAGATCACTATTGAATTGTGGAAGCCACTGTGAATGCGTTAAGCCAACTTCTTTGCCGGTTTGGAATGCCAAGCCAGCCGGATTCCAGTACATCGCGTTCGAGTTATCGGCGACACCGGTTCCGCCATCGCCAACGCCGCTTGCGCGAGCATCAGGGGCAATAAGAAGGAAAGGCACGGCAGTTGTGGTGATCTGCGCTTGGGCAGAGCGCGACCACAAGAATATCGTGAGGACGCTCGCTAATGTTACAAATATATTACGTTGCATGTATTATGTTCTCCAATAAAAATCTTTTTGTACTTATTGCTTTTGCACGATGACGACTCCGCCGCGCATGACTTCTTTTCCGCTCAATCGTTCGCGGACATTCAGTCTGTATGCATACGCCGCATCGGGCACCAGTGTTCCGTAATCATCGCGGCAATCCCACGTGACCCGTACATCGTTCTGTGAAATACTGTTTTGTTCGATCTCACGGACTTTTCGTCCCTCAATGTTAAAGATCGAAAGTGTCACATCTACCGGACTATCCGGTGCTGATGGTTGCAAAAATGAAAAGACAGTGATTGTACGGATCGGATGCGGACTCACGTTCACATCATAAAGGTCATACGGGTTTTCATCACGTGCTTCATACTCGACGCTTGCAAGAGCAGGATTATTCTGCGAATCAAAAGCGCGAACGTGTAAAGTGTTCTTCCCTTTGGGGAGGATCGTCTGTTGCTCTGAAGTACCTGATGTATAATCATCCTGATTTGCAATATACGAATTCGCAAAGTCAATAACAGATGATGTTGAATCATTCGACCAACCAATAAAGGAATGCCCGATGCTTGCTGTCGAAGTATTGAGCCCACTCAGATCCTTCACATCAACGATCACCTTTGAATGGATCGGTACGACATCGCCAGAACGGAATCGGCGATTACCAATAAAGACAGAAAGGCTCGGTCCTTCAGTATCATCAGGACGTGATGCATCGGTACCATATACGCGAATGTTCTTTGTCGCGCCCATCGCACTGCGGAAATCATCCGAATACGCAAGTGCATGGAGCTTTGCATTATTCGAATCGAACTTAATATCCTTCGGTACGATAAACGTCGTCGTGAAGTGCCCGTTCGTCACAGTTGCAGTACCACGATAGAGGATCGGTCCATCAATAACCCATCTATCAGTTACAGCAGAGTGCGTCGGGAAAGTAGAGGTCTGCTGGACGGTTGTTGGTGCGTCGTAGAGCGTCACTGTCGTCTTGCCAGTAAAACTTTCATCAATATCTGCACCAGTGCATGAGCTTGATATATGTCCCGCAATTTTTACCTGCGAAAGAGAGGGCAATGTGACCGGTGCCGTGGTTGAATTTGCGAAAGGTACACCATTGATAGAATCGATCACGACAAATTGTCGTGGAAAAATGATACGTTGCGCCGGATCGCCCAAGATCAAAAATTTATTCGCATTGTAAGCCCCACCTATACTGCGCCCAGCGACGTATGCAATACCAATATGGTTCGTCCCTTGATTTTCATCACAGCCAACATCAAAAAGCGTCTCAAAGAACTTAAAAACAAGCGGCTCACCTGGATAGACTGCGCGAGTTGTCGCAAGCAAACCGATAGCTCCACCATCAGACTTTGTCAGCATTAACACTCCACCACTTGGTGGTTCACCATAATTATCAAACGTTGAAAAATCACACGTTGACGTGGCTAAGAACGTCAAGCGATTGAAGTTTGTCAGTTTATTAATTGTCGAAGGGACGGTGAGTACGTATTCATTCGTCCACACAACGGGATTCCCGTGCCCAACAAATGAGAAAAGCGCAGTACCATTATTAAATGCACTCACGATCGCTTTCTCAAGTTCGGGCTTCCTCAATGCACCACCCGCAACAGTGATAGAAGGATAAACCTGACTATAGAGCTTATTGACGACAATGCGATCATTTTGTTTTTGCATTGAGCGAATTTCATTCTCGGAATCATCAATGTGTGAGATCCCATCAGGGTCATCACGATTGACATAGTATCTATCGTCGGTGAAGTATGTTGCTAGCGAACGCCATAAACCTGGGTCGCTTGAGGTTTCGTATTTCTCAACCTTCCTCACAAAATTATCTGCTTCATCCGAAGTAAGGACAGGTATACGACCAATAGCAACATCCATCATTTCTCTGGCTGATGTGAGTTTGCCGAAGAATGCATCATCAGGGACAATCTCTGGGAGATATTTTCGAATTGATGTTGCAGAGTTATAATCATACGTCTCATAGATCGGGAAAAGCGTCGGCAACTGCGTCGTACGATTCTGGTAATCAGCGTGACCACCGCCAAAGAGAGTTGCGAAGATCGGGATAGTCTTTCCGTTTGCCGCTGTATGACGAAGAGCGTATGCAAGAAAATCACGCACCGCAGATACATCACGCGCACCATATCCGAACTCACGATAAATATCTTCGAGACTGATAACAGCTACGGTGAGCGGTTCGGTCGCCTGCCCACCGCGTTCACGGATCGCAGCAAGTTTCTTCGCCTGTGGTATGAACGCCTCAGGCGCAATGATAAAATCTTGTGCACCTGTTTGGCAAATACCAGTGCGTAGTAATGGAGTTGATATTGAAGTCAGTTCAGCATTGCGAATACTTGCATCGTTATATGCAATGAAGCGGCGTAATGGGACGCCTGCTGCCTGTAAAGAAACAGATAACTCAGATCCTGATGCTGTTGCAATCCGACGTACACTATGCGGATCTGACACATCCCAAAGCTCGCCGTTATTTGCTTCCGTAAATGTAAGCGAATATGCATTGGTATCATCGAACATCATAAAAGGTACCGAACCTTCGGAAAGCGAAGTCTTGCGTTGATAGAACACCTCTATCCAATTAAGCCATGCAGCAGGTTGCTTATCATCACTGGAAAGCGTGAACGTAGCCGTCGTTGGCTTGCCGATAGAAGCGGGAATAGAAAATGCCGTTTCCCAATTACGTGAGAGGTACGGTCCATCCGCAACATTCGTTATAGCACTTCCCAAAGAAATACCCAAATAGGTATTATTAGCTTTCACCTGAAAAGAAATCGAACTTGGGGAATACACACGAGAATCAATCGCAGGACGCAAGAGAGCTGTATCCGTAACATAACCTGCCAAATTCGGAAGAGTGATCGTTACGTCTTTGCCAAGTCCGATCGATTCACCGACAAACTCGCGTGAAGTAAATGGTACTTCAAACTTTAACTCGTTCTCATATAATCCCACAGTAAAAACGCTGTTCCTTTTTTGCGGAGTATTAGTAATAACATCAGGTGCAGTCGTAATGCGTTTACCGTTCGCGCTGCCACCAACTTTCAATAAGAAATTTCCCTTTGACGAATAGGGATTCATTATGTGATATAATCCACCAATCTTGCTGATGTTAAACTCATGGCTATAACGCCACTCTGCGATACCCGTAGAAAAGAAACGAGCCTCGGTGAAATTTCCATTGCCATCAGTCCGCACATCAAGTGCAACCTCGGCAAGTTCACCAGAAAGGCTATCAGGTGATTCAGGAAGAGTCGCTCCACCAAAACCATAAAGGCTGATCTTTGATACATCGCTCACAGATATACCGAGTTTGCTGAGGTCACTTGCGCTAATGCGGTAGATACCCTCATCTGTTGTTTTAAGAGAAGCCCATTTTTCATCCGATGCAGTAATCGCAGAGTTCTTACTTGCTGCATTGCCCATCTGTGCACGAGCAACAAGTGTTGAAATTGCCGAGCTATAGAGATCAGCGCGTTCACCATTGACAAAGAGTGACTGGAAGAATTGAGATTCTTGTGTAGAGATCGGAGAAAGGCCAGCACTACTGACGACATCGGAAAATGTCACACGGATAATAATTTCTGTTGAGCGGCGCAGTATTTTTGTCTCCGCATCATATTGGATCGGGCTTACAGTCAGAGTATTGGTAAATGCTGTACGAAAAATACCATTTGTTGTAATAACCGCTTTCTCAAAGTCATTCGATGCTGAATACAGATTTTCATCGCGTGAATACCTCTGATAAACCTGTTCTTTTCCTGACCAAATATATGGCACAGGAGAAAGATCAACGTTTGGCTCTACAAGAATCTTCTCGCTTACTATATGAAACGTTGCAGGTTTAGACGATGGAATTACAAATGGAAAGCGGAGTTTTTCAACAGCAGGCGCACCAATTTGTAAACCTTCGGTAGAACCGGAAAGAGCATGAATTTTCACAAACTTCTGTGAGGAATCACCGGAATAAACCGTGCTCTTTTCGTATTTGGGGTGAATGACTATCGTGAATCCGTGAGAATCAGATGCGAGGATTTCGTAGCCCTTATCTTGCGAGGAAGGTACACTTTGCGCAACACTGGCCGTAACGACAAGCGTACAGCAGAGAGCCGCAAAAAAGAGGGACGCAAAGCGTCTGTAAGTGTTCATCGAGCGTTTCATCTATCGTTAAGCAAAAACACGTTCTCCGGCTATAAAAATAGTCGTTATATGATAAACGTATCGTTGTCTGCTTTGTAACACAAGGGATAATGTTTTACCCTATTTCTAAAGGTAAGACACCGTAACCAAGCGTTTGTTTAACTGTAGAAATTGCTCAATAGGCTCTTTTGTACGTTAGAATCGCGTTTTCTGTATAAAAACAAGGAAAAACCTTGTTTCTGACAACGTCAAAAAAGGGTAAAGTAGTTCGGGATAGTCTGCCTCCCAGAGGACCATTACTCGTAGAGCTGTAAACGATTTTGTAGGGCTGTAAGCTCATTTTGTAATCTCTCAACTCGTTCAAGAAGATGGCTTATGACTTCGATACCTTCGATGTTCACTTCCAAGTCATTATGGAGTCGTACAAGTTTTTCAAGCCGTGAGAGTTGAATGACATCAATGTAGAGTGTCTGCTCGATCGTGACTGTCTCGATTAACCCTTGTTCTTCAAGCGTCAAAATGAACTCCGTATCTATGCCAAGATGGATGGTAAGTTCGGAAAGTGGTATGCGTGTCTGTTCCATTATTTCTTTCCTCCGTCAATTTTGGCTAATTCCTCGAACAATTCTTTTTCTTTTGGGGTCAGATTGGTAGGAAGCTTAAGAAGATATTTTACGAAGAGGTCACCGAATTGCCCTTCTTTTTTATAGACTGGCATCCCCATCCCTGTCAGCTTTGCTTCTGTCGCGTTCTGTGTTTCAGGCTTTACTTTTAGCTTCACTTTGCCGTTAAGCGTCTCAAGAACAAGCTCTCCGCCTAAGATCGCTTTATAAATATCTATATCAACATTGGTGTAGAGATTACTGCCAAGGCGTTTGAACTTCGGATCATTGTCAATAACGAAGGTAATAAAGAGATCTCCGTTTGGTCCGCCATTTACACCTGCTCCGCCTTGACCTTGGAGCGAGAGCTTCTGTCCGTTCTCAATCCCGGCAGGTACTGTTATTTTGAGCGTCTTGTTATTAATTAGAACATCTTGCTTATGTGTTATATAGATATCTGCAAGTTTGATATATAGCTCTGCATTGTAGTCTTGTCCACGAAAACGACTCGGACGCGCTTGCGACGAAAACCCATGCCCGCCGGCATCTGCTGAAGCAAACATGGAAGAAAAGAAATCCGAAAAATCAGTATCTTCATCATTTAAACGAGAAGAATATGCTTCATAGTTACCACCTTCACCACCAGTCGAATCCCCAAAACCTTGACCCCCGCGTGCCGCTTTTTGTTTTTCTATTTCATCAGCATGTTTCCAATCTTTACCATATTGATCGTACTTCTTTCGTTTCTCTGGGTCGCTAAGAACTTCATTCGCTTCGTTAATTTCTTGAAATTTCTTTTTGGCAGAAGGATCGTTCGGATTAAGATCAGGATGTAGCTTCCGCGCAAGCTTGCGATATGTCTTTTTAATGTCCTCGGGGGAGGCAGTTTTTTCCAGTCCGAGTACTTTGTAATAATCTATGAATTCCATGTTCGTATCAACAACGACAAACAGGTCATGGTTTGCAGAGAAAGATTCAGAAGGAAATTACAACTTTATGGCTGTATAAGCAAGATTGTATTATTGCTTTGGAATGATTCGGAAAAGCCTGAGAACATCTCCTCATAAAACGAAGTGGAAATGAAGTCTCTATCAGCCTGGAGGCCAACTCATCTCTCGTCCACCCATAATATGCGCGTGAATGTGATATACGCTTTGTCCACCGTCCTTATTGCAATTAAACACGAGTCGGTAACCTGAATCTGAAATCCCTTCTTGCTTTGCTATTTCGGCAGCAGCCAGAATAACCTTTCCCATCAACTCAGCATCTGTTGGAGTAAGATCTGCAAGAGTAGCGATCGGTGTTTTGGGGACAATGAGAATATGCGTAGGAGCTTTGGGGTCAATATCACGGAAAGCGATCACCTCATCATTTTCATATACAATATTCGCAGGAATTTCCCGTTGTATGATCTTTTCAAAGAGCGTCATTTGAGTGCTAATCCCGATGGCTTTTGTGATGATAATGAACCGATCAACATTTGGTATTTCAATGTACCTTTATCTACCAATATCCCTGTCGTATCAACGAGTGAATGAGCATACTTCCCGAACTCATCAGATGATGCAGTGCCATTTGGCAATGCAGCGATCAACCTGATCTTCGGATCAAGATACCGTTCTGCAGGCTTAAGGTCAAGCGGCAGAAGAGGTGAATGAAGCACATCATCAACATTGCTTACCTGCACTATACCACCCTGCGGCTGATATGCTGATGGCGTACCGATAGGATTTTCCGAACCGAAAAGATACAGCGGAGCCGTAAGCGTAAATGATGCAGAGCCAATATAATCCTCATGCGTATGAGAATATAGCGTATGGTCAATGATGTAATGATATTCCAAGCTATTGACATTTTTCTGCGCAGCGGCTGTTCTCTCCGAAGCCATTGCCGTCATCATTTCTCCGCGAAGTTCAAATGCGGCGTCTGAGCCTCGATTCGTGCTGAAGGCATTCAACCCACCCGCAACCAGCATCGCGATGAATCCGAATCCGTTTAGGATCTTATCTATCGCATTACGTCTGACAGCAGGACCTCGTGAATACGCTCCCGCTAAGGCAAGAAATGCAGCACTCCACAAGAACGCCGATGATTGAATCCCGATACCACCAAGAGCGGGTGAAAGCAAGGCGAGCAAGATCAAGACAGTCCCTGCACCCTTTGCAGAACGTGATTGCCACGAAACTTCTTCCATTGGTAAAAGGAATGCACGCATATATGCACTAAGCACCAAAACAATAACGCACACCGTAAGGACGATGCACATAAGATTAAATGTCGGAAAGGAGACTTCCGGAATAAGTGGAGATACCGTCGCGGTATAGACTAAATGGCTCCATGCACCTGCACCTAAAAAGCCTGATGTCGAAAATGCAAAGATCGGTGCTGGTGCAAGAAAACGCAAAAGCAAGACTACGGAGCCGGGCAAGATAAGACTTGCAACTGTATTCACATTCGAAAGCCAGCCCTGACTGAGGTGGACGCTGCGGCGTTGCTCATTTGCAACAAATAAAAACAAGACAGCACAAAACACAAATGCCAATGAATGGAACATCGCCACTGACGCAGAGCCGATAAGAAGTAATATGTACGTACTGCTTCGTGGACGGTCTTGTTTGAGCAAATACGAAATAAGGAAAAATGCTAATGCCTCGCCAAGAAGATACGGCACAGAGCCTGACCATAGAATGCCACTCCAACAAAAAACAGGGACAAGATAATAGACAGCTTCATCACGAACTCTGAGTACCCTCAAAAGAGAAAGCATCCCGATTCCGCGTCCGAAAATACCGATGATCGCAATAAGTAACCGCGTTACTATTTCGGGGTTCAACAAAAAGCTGAGGAGTCCACCGAAAAGCGGTGAGAGGATATTGGCAACTGGGAATTTGACGAGTTCAAGTCCGTCCGCCGTATTGCCAGATAGATGTTGACGCACAACATCGCTCTGCATCGTCCAGAGAGCAGCATCGTTAGGTAAATATCTATGGAAAACGACCCACAGCGCCTCGATCACAAGCACAAGCAATACTACTGCCCGCGCCTGTCGTTCGCCTTTGCCGGATGAATCTTCAAACATGAATTATGACTATGTAACGAGATTATTTATTCAAAAATACCCTATTTTAGAGCCCAAGTGGGTAGAAACGTGATATTAACCTTTGGGGTAATGAAGAAGAATGCATAGGTTAGGCTTCTTCAAGTTACGAATTCCTTATCAATTTCCTCAGTTCACGGGAACAGGAGAGGCGTACTCGCCGTTTTCATCGTTCCTTTGGAAGAAGGGTAAGACAAAGGGGCCTATAGCTCAGTTGGTTAGAGCGTCCGCCTGATAAGCGGGAGGTCAGTGGTTCAACTCCACTTAGGCCCACGAGTTTCAATGGCGGCTACGGAAGTAACATTCTCGCAACTTTGATTCTTAC
>JBKJHR010000089.1:0-8118 GCA_046598695.1 Kapaibacterium sp. (SeqCode) | reverse complement strand
AAGATTGATGCCCTTACCTTACGATCAACATCTTTGCCGTTTCAGGTGTTCGTCCACCGCTCACTCTTACGAAGTACAGTCCGCTTGAAAGATTGGATGTATTCATATCAAAACGATACCTACCTGCGGAAAGAGAGCCGCTAAAAACTTCAGATATCCCTCTTCCTGTTGCATCAACAACTTCTATAGAATAGTGCGATGATTGAGTCGGAGTAAATACAATCTGTGCAGAAATAGAAGTTTGAATTACAAACATCTCTTTTGTCTCAATCGGAACAGCAACAGATTCCAAACCTTTTAGCCCAATAGAAAGGCCGAAGATCCCAGGACTAAGATTATAATACGATCCGCTCGGAGTCGTCTCCAATCTCACGGCATGAACAACGTAGTAGTCAGAGTCGGGGAGCGGTTCAGTGTCAGTGAACGATGGATCCTTCAGTGGTTGGGGGGTAATAAGCTTATATGGCTCATTCGCAGAATGGGCGCGATAGACGTTGTATCCTATGATATTTTTCTCAGTAGATGCTCCCCATTGCAGATTTGCAACATTGTTTTTCACAATAGTTATAACAAAAAGTGCTGTGGGCGGTGCGATCGGATTCATCCGCAACGTTGGGTCACCAAGAAACTCCATGTGTACAGAATGCGTACTTGATTTAGCAATATACCCCCCAACGTTATTCTGAGAGAGCATTGCACAATATCCTATCGTTTCGCCAAGTGCCATTGGGAAGAAGTACCAATACGGACGCCCCGACCATGCACAACTTAAACCATACTCCGAAGCAAGGGGTGCACGTAAGAAATTATTCTGTGTATTCCAATCACCGAAATAACTTCCAAAGAGCATCGTAAAGATCGCCTTAGAGCCTGTTTTGGCAAAATCGTCTGTGGAGCCCACACCACCGGCACCTTGATCCCATCCGCCGCCAGTACCATACGCCCACAAGTATGGTTGAGTTGAAAGCGTCGTGAACCAATCAATTTCCTTCACACTATCTATTCCCACAAGGGGGGCAAGATTGCGCCACCCGCTTGAAGCAAAAGCCTCGCCGCTAAAATATCCGAAGTTATCATCAACGAGTCCGCGATGCGGGGCTGTCATAATACCTACTCGGAAATTATGATCTTTATCAAGATATTGCTTCAATAACTCTTTTTCAGTTTTTGAAAATGCAGGCATATTATTAAAATCTACCCTTCCCGTCATCAAGTCAACATCGTCGGGCAACTGAGAATTATCGAATTTGCCATCACCAATTTTATTGAGATTTGCTTTTCGTATTCCTGTTGTGTCGGCAATAACGTCGCTTTCATCAACATCATCTGTCCAATCACCATCAAGCTCTCCGTAATAAAGATCCGTAGGCCACGCACCAATATGGTCTGGATGTCCATCTGGGTTCATAAAACCCGAATATGGTACTGGGACATGTCCGACAACGAACAGCGATTTCCAAAAGGTAGGGTTAGTAATATATATAGATGAGATTTGGTCTTTGATCTCTATCGGCGTTAACCTTCTTGCAACATCCATACGTTTGACGCTCCATCCTTCTGCTTTCAGATCAGCCTCAAGACGTGTAAGCTCTGGGGCAAGGTCATTTGCATACGTACTATCGATCAATAGGAAGATTCCTCCACGATCTCGAACAGCCGGGATTTCAATTCCACCCTGCAAATAACCAGTAGCAGTGAGTGTAGTCCCTGCCACTTTATGATTCTGCTGGACGCGATACTCGTATGCTATTCCAGGTTTGACAAGTGTATCACGGTACTGCAAATCCGTTAAACCAAGTTTCTGGGCAGTGCCCCAATTACTTGCCCCAACAATGCGCCTATAGAGCTGATTAAGCGTAACACTATCAAACTTTGCCCAACGGATAACCAGATCTTTCCTACCGGTAGATGAATCAATCCGAGCCTCAAGCCTGACAGCCACATCCTTGCAGACTTGCGACCATGAACGTGAGGGAAATGCAAACGATACAACAGCACAAAGAAGTAAAAAGCGTTTCATACAAATATATAGAAGGATAATAACTATTAAAGAAAACGCCTTCCGACCGAAAAAGAGTTACAGAATTAAACTCAATTGATCGCTATCTATTGAAATAGATTCATTTGCAAGGATTGCTTTTTCGATAATAATCCACTCTTTTCCATTATGCCGTAAAAGGCAAAGCTGATCGAGAATAAATCTCCGACGATAAAGAGTATTGCTAAACTCCTGCCATGCAAGAGCATGTTGATCTGGTGTGAGGTCCTTAAAGCCGACTGTCATGTGCGGATGAAAACCATAACCTGGACCTCTCCCACCATCGACTTGGAATTGCTTATAGAATGAGCGGGATAGTTCTTTGGAAAGGGTCTTAAGATTATCGTTCTTCTCAGGGGCAACGAAGATCGTCGTATTGCTGAATGTATCAAAGCCATTCAACGAAATTTCAAATGGCTTTCGTGTCGCACAAAAGGAAAGGATAAACTTCTTCAGAGCGTCTTCTTCAGAAGAAGATATCGTAAACGGTGGGACAATGGTTATATGTGATGGTCGACGAAACGCTTCTTTAGATTTATAGTGATCCGCGAAATACAGTTGAAATTCCTTCACCTCCGAATAGATCGGTTCGGGCGGGATAATGGCTATCATGTAGATCGCCGTTCGATATGATATATTGGTGCCTGTCATAAGAGCACCAATATACTATAATTACATTGAAGATCGCGAAAAAAGATTTTCTATAGATGTATCGCCTCATCCAATGCAACCGATGCGGCTTCCATGATTCCCTCACCAAGTGTGGGATGAGGATGAACGGTCTTCAGGATGCTCTCAGCTGTTGCACCATGAGAACGAGCGATGACAAGCTCTTCGAGCATCTCTGTCGCTTCCGAGCCGATGATATGTGCACCAAGTAGCTCTCCGTATTTCTTCTCAAAGATCAACTTTACAAAACCTTCGGTATGACCAATGGCACGCGCCTTGCCGAGTGCCGTGAATGGAAACTTACCAACTTTATATTCGATCCCCTTCTCTTTCACTGCACGCTCCGTCAAGCCGACAGAAGCAACTTGCGGTTGGCAATATGTGCATCCTGGGATGTTGTCATAATCAACAGGTGTCGGATGTCCACCCGCAATATGTTCTGCAGCCACAAGCCCCTCTGCACTAGCAACGTGCGCAAGCCACGGTGGACCAGCCACATCACCAACGGCGTATATGCCTGGGATACTTGTCTGCATATACTCATCAACATCAATAAAGCCCTTTGTCATCTTGATATTGAGAGCTTCAAGCCCGATATTTTCGGTATTCCCAAGCACACCAATTGCGATCAACGTGCATTCGGCTTCTAATTTTTCCTTTTTTCCTTCGGCATTTTCGATCTCTACCGTTGTACCATTCTTCCCTGCCGTTACACTTAATACTTTCGTACTCGTGTAGATCGTCATGCCCTTTTTCTTATAAAGCTTTTCAAGTTCTGCTGAAACTTCTGTGTCTTCCACTGGAAGAATATTCGGCATCATCTCAATGATGGTGACCTTCGTCCCGAATGTATGGTAGAAATACGCAAACTCAATACCGATAGCCCCTGAGCCGACGATCGTCATTGACTCAGGTACATGATCCATGATCATTGCTTCTGTCGCGGAAAGGATACGCTTGCCATCAGGCTTGATACCTGGGAGCATCCTTGCACGCGCACCAGTTGCGATAATGATCTTATTTCCTGTTACTGTTCTCTTCGTGCCGTCAGGAGCTGTAACTTCGATGGCATTCTTCCCAGTTAAGGTGCCATTGCCTTTGATCAGCTCGACCTTATTTTTCTTGAAGAGATATTCAATACCTTTTACATTACGGTCAGAAACTCCTCGCGAACGCGAAATAACTTTCGTGAAATCAACTTGAAGATTATCATAGGTAATACCCCACTCTTTCGGAGCATCCTTAAAAGACTGCAATATCTCGGCATTCCGAAGCAACGCTTTCGTGGGGATACATCCCCAATTCGTGCAGATACCGCCAAGTCTATCTCGTTCGATGGTTGCGACCTTTAGCCCTAACTGAGAAGCTCGAAGTGCAGCTGGCTCTCCACCAGGACCACCACCTAAGACGATGAGATCAAAATCAAATGAATGTGGTGCAGCTGGTGCAGATGCCTGAGAAATAAGATTTGCCATAAAAAAAGTAGTCGTTGATATTACAGTCGCGTTACAACATTTCGGAGAAAGGAAAAGTCCGAAAAATAGGAATCAAGATTCTATCCAATTATACGGGCTTATGTTGGCTTATCTTCCGATCAACGATCCGGTTGACATTATAAATTAAATAGATCGAAAAAGCGATCAACCCTGCGACAATGATGCCAAGTGTATCGTAATGCTCAAGCGGACTTGTTTTCGATTGCTGCATCACGATAGAACCTGCAACAACAGCGGCAATACCACCAGCCATTTGTTGAAGCGATGAGCTCACGCTCATAAACGCTCCGCGATCTTTCATCTCAGGGATTGCCGTGGTCAACGTGGTGGCAGGTACCATACGGCTCATAATACCCATCATCAGTACCATATTCACTGCGATGACTTCCCACAGCGGCACCTGACCGAGTGTTGTATAGACAATAACCATCACCATCGCCACAAGTGAGCCACCAACATAGAGCTTAAACTTATCGAATTTATCGCTTAGTTTACCAATAATAGGCATCACTATCATCGTTGAGACTCCTGTTAACATGAAAACCAATGGCAGATCACCTTGTGTAATATGCACATTATTAATAAGGAAAGCACTTCCGAATGGCATCAGCATGAATCCACCAAGGCTTAAACTCGCCGTTGCGAGAAAGCCCGTTATGTAGGTTTTATTAGAAAGTGTATGCCATAAATGCAGAAGGGCTTTCTTATCCGATTGTATAGCTAAGTGCTTGACAATTGGCTTCATCTTTACTATTACGACAGCAAGAACAGCAAGTCCCACACCGATGATCATCAAGAATGTCGAATGCCAGCCCCAAAGATTCGCGAGGTATAAGCCTATCGGTATTCCAAGAATTTGGCTTGCGGCAAAAGACATCTGAATGACCCCCATTACTCTTCCACGGTGATTGATCTCAAACTCATCGGCAACAATTGCAAGCGATACCGAACCAACAACGCCGCCAAAAAGCCCCGTTACGATTCTCGCACCAAGCAACATCACGAAGCTACTCGCCAAAGCACAGCAAAGTGTACCCAAAATAAAACCAATATAGAAGAATATCAGCATCTTCTTCCGATCAAATTTATCGGCAAAGCCCCCGGCAAGAATGCCTGATATTGCAGCGCTGAATGCATAGCCAGATACGACCCATCCGAACTTGACGGGAGTAATATCCAATGACTTCATCAATATATCACCAAGAGGTGAAAGGATCATGAAGTCTAAAATGATCGTAAATTGCAGTATCCCTAACATAGCGACGAGAAATTTTTGATACGGCGTAAATTTATCTTTTAGCAGTTCCATTCGTATATTTTTAAACTATTAGTATTTCTGTAACGTAAGAAGTAGTACACATGCTAAAGCCCTCAGCTCGCAAGTTGTAGGTATGACAGGGACATGCCTTGACGTATCAAGGAGTCTATTATTGTATTGTTATTGGTGGGATAAATGCGCAGACTCATAACGCTCTCTGGAAGACGCACATCAACCTCTCATTTGCTCTATAAATGAATAAAAACCCCTTCGCATTGAAGGGGTTTTTAAAGAGTTTGATACTCTCGTCGAAATCTCGCTTGGGTTGGTTATTTCGCGAGTACCATCTTACGCGACTTGACGTAGTTGCCTGCTTCAAGTCTGTAAACATACGTACCCGACGGAATGCCCTTCGCAAGGAAGTTTACTTCGTACTTACCCGCATTCATTACTTCTCCATCTATCTCACGACCGACTTCCTCGCCAAGCAAGTTCAGGATACGTAGCGTAACCTTCACGCGCTCAGGAATTGAGAAGCGAACGATTGTTGATGGATTGAATGGATTCGGGAAGTTCTGCTCAAGTTCATAACCAGCTGTTTGACCACCAGGTATCGGGTTAACACCTGCAGCGCCCTGGCTACCATGCCAGAAACCCTGCTGTGCCTGATACGCTGAACTGGCGGTGTTACCCACGACTGCCTGACCGACTGTCCCATTCATTGAATAGGTGCCGTTCGACATCGGAGTGCCACCAGAGCCGATTACGCTCGAACGGATCTGGTACTGTGCGAATGCGGATGCCGCACTCAACGCAATACAAGCTCCTGTTAGTAGTAATCCTCGAATGTTCATTGTTATTTTTTCCCTTCGATTATTGATTTCGTCGAGAGAGAGTTCATACAAATATACAAACTTTTTGTCACTTTTGTTACAAATCCGACTTTTTTTCTTCAGATATCACCATTTAGCCCATTTCCCGTCTTCCCGTATATCATTCCTAGAATGACTTTCCCCATAGGTGCTTACAATTTACACATACCCATTTTCCCGTTTATCCTTTATCCTTCCGCCTTGATCCTTTTCCTCAATAGGTGCCCATCATGGGTAGCTAAGCCCTATATAAAACAACATCTTAATATTACACACCCTCGTATTTATCTCGAAAAACGTTAGAAAATCCAAGGGAGAAAGCAATGGATTCTATATTTGCGGTAATAGAACTACGGTAAACTCTTTAGCTCATCATCTGTAAGTTTATAGGCGTTTTCTATGAGGAGGATCTGAGGTGTGACTTTCAACACTTTTGCCAGTTTGGCTAAGTTCGTAATGCTGATGGTTGCTTCCCCTCTTTCGACTTTCCCAATATAACTATTATGCAACCCTACACGCACGGCTAATTTTTCTTGCGTCCATTCCATTTTGGACCTAAACCCCCGAATATTGTCGCCGGCAATTCTTGTTATGTTCATTCAGGCAAAAATCAGCAACTTTGACCCAATATCAAATACCATATATGGTATATTGTGAAGAAAATGTCGTATATTTGTTAAAATCGCTTGTAACCTTTTGCAATCGAAAGTGTCTTTAGAATGGTGGGTTATGTCATTTCATAAGGAGATTCTCGTGAAAACTTTTGTAAACTTCGTTTTAGTGTGTTTTGCTGTTGTAGGGTATGGGCAAGGTTTTGTCAAGACAGACTACAACTTTGGGAAAAAAGTAGATAGCAACAGTACGGGGTATACTCGCTATCAGGATGGTGCTCATATAGATATGAAGAACTTCATATCCTGTGATGCCAACAACTATGGCGTGTGGGCAGTGGATTCACTTGGTCATTGGTTCTTGCTCGGCAATAACTTTAAGGATGAGCAGACAAGCCCGACTATGCAGGCATCGGGAGTTATTGCCAGTGGGACATTTCCGTATGGCAATTTTCAACCTCTTTTCTCAGAGATGAGAGTAACTACAAACGTGAATGGCTCGGTTCGATTTGTCTGTCCCAATACAAATAGGACTAAATTCATTATTTGGGGCTTTGATAAATCAAATTATAATTCCAACTTTGATAGTATGCCACAAGGGTTTCTCAGCAGAGAAGTGCTCAAGAAAAACCTTATGACAGATACTTCGATGCACGCTGATACAACAGGGCTACCGCATGGTTTTACATTGGAGTACCTCAACCCATCGAATAATTTTTTTACAGAATCAATCCCTATAGTCGAAGCAAATATTGACCATGGCGAAATGAATTGGAAGGATGCCGCTGATATTGCGATGGATAAGAAATATCTCTACATCGTATGGGAAAACAGCTATGAAACAAATTTGACAATTAAAAGAAGGTGTTTTTTTGCGGCAGTAGATTTAGCGACAAACCAGCTCGTAAATCAGCCTGATTCCTCTTTTGGAGTAGTGACAAATTATTATCCTATTCAGATTTCGCATAATAACAATAATAATGGTCTCGGACGCAGACCCACTGTCGCATGTGATAAAAGGAATAACCCTGACCGACCATCATGTTCGGTCGCAATATTAGATGTTCGGAATACATCTGGTAATCGAGCTTCATTTGCAGAATATACGAATGGAAATATAAGCTTTGGTCCTATTCTCATCGCAAACTCAAATACAGGAAGTTATTATAATTCT
>JBKJHR010000207.1:0-2596 GCA_046598695.1 Kapaibacterium sp. (SeqCode) | reverse complement strand
GTAAAAGCAAAGAAGACTCTTTCGAATGCCGTTGAGATAATTCGTGGTGGTGCATCTATTCTGCTTTTCCCTGAAGGAACGCGTACACATGACGGAAAACTTCAAGCCTTCAAACGTGGCGCGTTTCATCTCGCCTATGAAAGCAAAGCAAGCGTCATTCCCGTTGCCCTCGCAGGTACGTTTGATGTGCTTCCTCGGACATCGCGTTTGCCGATATGCGGATCAGTTGTTGAGTTAAAGATAGGTGAACCTCTCTTTGCAAATGAATTAATACCCTCTGAGCGCGAACGTGAAATGGATCTGATGCGAAGGGCAGAAGGAAGTATTCGTGAGATGCTTGCCTAAATCATTAAACCCTACCGATTGTTCTTCTCAGCAATGAAACCTGTATCCATACTATCTCCTTCTGGAAAAGCGATCACTTTCGGAGGTTCGCGCTTTGTCGTAATGGCTGGACCGTGTGTCGTTGAATCGGCGGAAGTCTTACACCGTGTTGCGACGGAATTGATCCGTATTCAATCGGTGCTTCCGATAGATTTTATTTTTAAGTCATCCTATCGCAAAGCGAATCGAACATCGAGTTCAAGTTTTACTGGACTTGGTGACGAGAAAGCACTTGCGTTATTGAACGATGTAAAAAAACAATTCGATCTTCCTCTTGTGACAGATGTGCATCTGCCATCGGAAACGGCGATGGCTGGTAATGTCTGTGATGTTTTACAAATACCCGCCTTTCTTGCGAGGCAAACTGATCTCTTGGAAGCGGCGGCGATGACGGGGAGAGTTGTGAATATCAAAAAAGGACAATTTATGTCGCCGCACGATATGAAGTTTGCTCGTGAGAAGGTGATCGCAATGGGAAATGAGAATGTTCTTCTGACCGAACGCGGCACGACATTCGGTTACGGCGATCTTGTTGTGGATATGCGCTCGCTTGATGTGATGCGTGAGTTCGGCTCACCGATCATTTACGATGCGACGCATTCTGTGCAGCGTCCGAGCCAAAACGGATTTTCAGGTGGTGATAGACGTTTCATAGCGCCGCTTGCACGTGCGGCAATGGCAGTTGGCATTGACGGACTCTTTATAGAGACGCATCCTGATCCTGCACATGCACTCAGCGATGCCGCTTCGCAGCTTCCGCTCGAAGAACTTGAGCCATTGCTGAGGTCGTTACTCACGGTTCGCTTTCATCCAGAATGAGTTTCCGACGACCATTAACACACGCCGAGAATGAATTTCTCTTGTGGCTTTTGCCAGAAGAGAAGGAAGGCTATAGAATTCATCGTGAGTTTGCGATGCGTTCTAATGTCATCGGCGAAGGACGATGGGGAAGCGGCGATCTGATGCTTGCTCAAAAGGAGGATGCGATAGATGTTACACTCGGGATGTCTCATGTTGTTGCCTATGGTGAATGTGAGATAGATAGTACGACGCTCACGATAAGTATTCACGAACCGAACATTGACGATCAAATGGAGGTGCAATTCTCTGGTGTTTATCCATTGCCGGAAAGCCCCGTCGTGACGAATGGTTGGACGTATTCCTATTGGAAGCCTGGCTCTCCATGCCCTGCAACAGGTCAACAGGTGAAAGAGATTAGTGTTGCAGATTTAGATTCGACAATTTATACTATCGCTATTTCTTCAGAGAAGAAAACGATGTGGTTACATCATCATCGTTCTGGTTGGAATCAACTGCTACCTGTGACAGGTTTTTACGATGAGCTACTTCGGACAAAAGGTATTCGCGATGCGAAGCTGGTACTGAATCCAAAAACGTTTTTTGAGAGGCTCAATGATTTTTCGGAGAGTGATTATCGGTTAGCACTTGTGGAATATAATAATCGCATTGGGAATAAGATAGCGGGATTAGAGGGTGTCAATGTTATGCCCGTTCCGAAACGGAAATCATTTATGGCACGTATCTTGGATAAAAGCAAAGAATCATTGTGAGTACAACCAATTACATAGAGCGTGCAAGGCAAACGTTTGCCATCGAATCCCGAGCACTCGATGCGACGATCAATTCATTAGACGAAGCGCAATTTACGAAAGCGTGTGAATTGATATTATCCCGCAAGGGACGCGTGATCGTAAGCGGCATTGGCAAATCTGGGCACATTGCACGGAAGATCGCCGCCACACTTAGCTCCACAGGAACACCCGCGACATTCCTGCATCCGACGGAAGCAGCCCATGGCGACATTGGTTTTGTCGGTGAGAACGATACCGTCATCATGCTCAGCAAGAGCGGCGAATCTGATGAGCTTGCGGCAATTCTGCCGGCACTTGCAACGAAGAACATCGCCATCATCGCAATTACGATGAATGCTTCTTCTCGTTTAACAAATGCAGCAGAGGCAAGTGGAGGTGCGGTGCTTCTTATAACTGTACCCGAAGAAGCATGCCCTCATGATCTTGCTCCGACGGCTTCGACGACGGCACAGCTTGTTCTCGGTGATGCGCTTGCAATGGCATTGCTCGAAGCGCGGAATTTTACAAGTGAAGACTTTGCTCGTCTGCATCCTGCCGGTGCATTGGGAAGAAAATTGACGTATGCTGTGCGCGATTTGATGGTGAGCGGTAAAGAGATC